>JACCRK010000390.1 GCA_013813565.1 Herpetosiphonaceae bacterium | reverse complement strand
GCTGGGTGGTCATGGTGAATCTCCTTATTGTGTTGCAACATCAAGGATACTCCATGACCTCCCAGTCGTTAGCATGGAAGGGGGGGCCGCTGCCCCTCAATTTACAGAACGAATGATACACTATCTGGTTAGCCGAGAAATGCCCCCTCGAATTCCTACAATCAACGTTCCCTTTGTTGGACGTTTCCCTTCTCTGTCTGTCCGCATAGTGAGGTAGGCATCAACCACTAGTCCAACACGTTTTGGTAGAGGAATACGCCGAACCTTGTCGCCTTTCCCAGCAATGCGAATCCACGTCGTTCGTTCACCACGTTCAACCTGTTCAAGCTGAATGCCAGCGACTTCACTGGCGCGCATACCAGAGAAAGCGAGCAGCTCAACAATAAGGGCATCCCGAAGATCCCCCGTATGATGTGCGGCATCCAAGAGGCGCTTAATCACAGCTGGATCGAGCGCCTTCGGTGGACCAGGTTGTTCTGGTTGCGCAGTCAATCGCCGTGCAGGATTTCCCATCGCTTGCCCAGAGCTAACAAGCCACTCACCAAATGATGTCAGGGCTGCAATTGCTTGTGCCTGGGTTGATGGCTTGCGTTGGAGTTGGGTTCGTAGGAAGTCGATGTACGCCTCCATGCGATATGCTGTCGCTGTTGTCGCCTCGAGTTTCACACCCAAGCTGTCTTCGAGCCAGTCGGCGAACGCAGCAATATGCCGTTGATATGTTTTGATCGTTGGACTGGCAAGGCGGCGTGGAGCATCAGTGGAGGTGAGCCATACTATCCAGGCTGCCAAAATAGTGTGGTGATCTGACATAAAAATCCTGCGCTCAATTATGTATCGAGATTATGGCAGTTTGTTAGATAGTAGTCAAGAGGGATTGAGGGTAAGTGCAGCTCGGGAAAGCAAAGATTTCAATACATAAAGGTTCTTCTGTTTTGAAATAATACTTAGAGTGAGGACTTGTGTTTACCAACCAATGCGAACATCGGGATATTCAGGATCAAGCAATTTGAGTTGATCGCGGACACGTTGGCGCAACTGAACTGCTGGTTTAAGGCAATACTCTGCAAAATCGCTCGAACTGAGGTGCCCATGCGGAAACAGTAACTTACAGAAACCACTGGCCAATCTCGAGATAGCTATAAGATCACGTCTATCATTCGTGCCAGAAATAGTATTGTATTGAGCTACAATCTGCTCATACCCTGCTCTATGCCGGAGACCATGGAGGACATCGCCAAAATAATCGGCTTTGAAGCCAATACCTGTTGCAATGAATGACTGTTCAATGCGTGGCAACTCCCAACCCGGTAGTATCCCGTGAATGCGATCAATAAAGGCCGTCTCTCCGAGAAACGATGGTAACTCTAAGAAAAGATTTTGATGCCGAGGCCGCTTGTATTCATCGAGAGGAATGTTGGCCAACATCATGAGACCCGCACTAGACTCAACTTTCTGAGTCCCCCCGCGTGCGAAGCTCCCTGACTCAAGATAGTCCTTGAGAACCCCTATGATCTCG
The DNA here is from genome assembly GCA_013813565.1 of Herpetosiphonaceae bacterium. Lineage (GTDB taxonomy): Bacteria > Chloroflexota > Chloroflexia > Chloroflexales > Herpetosiphonaceae > JACCRK01. The sequence continues at coordinate 21,036 of JACCRK010000390.1, read as the reverse complement.
CCTGGATTATCAAATGAAAGTGATTGTGCTTCATCAAATATAACAAGATCATAGTTACTTAATAAGCCTGGTTGACGTGTTGCATTGTTATAGAATAGAGCTGCTGCTGTAACTTTGCCTCCAGAAACTAATCGTGCATACCTAGATAGATTAAGGAAGACAAAAGACTTACCCGTTCCCTTTGGTGCAAGTTCGATCATATTGATCCGTTCTTGGACTAAGGGGACCAGTCGTGTTAGTAGATGCATTTGTTGTGGAATACTGTACGCTTCGGGGTTATAACCCATGCTTGAGATCAATAAATCTCGCCATTCATCCAGCGCGAATGCTGCTCGTCGTTCACAAAGAAGATCAAGATCAAGGGACGCATTCTGCATCGGGCGAAACTCACTTACCATGATCTGACCATCACGGTTATTATTTGGTGGGGTGTAATAAAGTTTACCAACCCCCCATACGCCGCCTCCTAGTAACAGCGGATACTGATCTATCAGATGTCTTTCTATTCCTGCTTTTGTTTCATCAAGACAGGGGATGATGACATAATTTTCATTTTTCTTAAGATCAACACTAACACTGAACTGATCAAGAATGGTAAGTGTTTCCCCATTTTGAAGCTGAGCTTTAAGTTGCTGCTTCTGATCTCTCGTTGGCAAATGCTTATTCAAAAATGTCCGGATCTTGTTTCGCGCTGTATCATCAAGTACTCCATCTGGAGCATGCCTTGTGACAATCCATTCGCTCACAAATGCTGGAATGCTTCGTGTTCCAAAACCAGCCTGCTGGACTAAAGCTTTATTGACACATACCTCACCAATTAAACGATTGATTTGAAGAAGTAGCTTTTCATATGCTCCCTGTAGCTCTTGAAGGCTTGACTGGATTGCCATAAAGAAGCCTTCCACAAGGTCATCGTCGGGTGTCTGGTCAACCAGGATTGGCGGGAACCCACACGCTTGAGGGAGTTCATTGAAAAGCATCTCATCAGGCGATCGAGCATTCAGCAACGCTGTACGAACGGCTTGAGTTTGCCCACTTACTGAATTCGTCTGACGAGTGTAGTCCGGCAGTTTTCGAGCAATACGAAGTAATGGCTTGATAACATCCATAACTGCCGGCTGGAATGTTTTGCCTATAGCTGAGGGGGCGAGTTCGTGTGCTAAGCGCTCATACACAGCGACCCGCAACCCGCTAGTCCGACTTAATCGTACTGAAAAATTAGTCGGCTGGCGCAATAGACGCTCAAATAGCGCCATATCTGGTATTGGGGCAAAATTGCCATACTCGTACAAGGCAATTTCACCGATGTTAGCTAGGTATCCTGCCACAAATAGAAGCGGTATCAAGCCCGCCTTTACACCAAATGGGGGGTGTTCGAGCAAGGTGTAGAGTTCAGTAAGAGCGCGTGATTGTTCGGTGCTGGACTCAAAGAAATGCTGAATGGCATTCCATACGTCCTGGAGGCCACCTGGATCTTTCTCGGAAGGTGGTCCAAAATACCACTGATCTTCAGCGTCGATGCGGTGAATACCAGTAGCACGTAAAACGCTCTCATAGACTGCGCGCTCAGCAGGGAACCCTGTTATCCCTAACGTTTCTTCGTTGCCATGCTCAAGCATCGCCTCGACAAGATTGCGCCGTGCCTTCGAAGCCATAGCGGAGAGCTGGCGACGGACAATCAGTTCGTTCCAAATCCTTGGTGTATAGGGGAACAGTACCTCACATACCTTGGATAGCAGATGGTCTAGGTCCCGGCTCGTGCGAAGCGAGATTTCATCACCGCGCCAAAACCATTGTGCTGAGCCTGGCCCATAGGTACGAGAGATCGCCCCAGCAACCAATTGTTCGGCCTCCGCTAAGCGCCCCGCAAGCTCACGACGAGCAACACGGTCACTCTCCAGCTCTGGTTGATGCTCAAGGATCCAACGCAGCGATGCAACATCTACGAGAAGATCTCGCAACACATGCACTTTTTGGGGAAGGACAACAATATGATGAGGAATAGATTCAGCATTGATGATGTGCTGATGCGCTATATAAACTGCCTCTGTATCGGAAGCAACAACATACCAAATGATTCCATCAGCTTCAGTTTTTTCTTCAGGAAGATATCCTACAGTCTCTGCATCAACAAATTGGACTGAAAAGTGACGGATTGCCCCTGTCTGATAGCTAAATTGGCGCGCAATAAGTGGAAGCGTATTTGTATATTCCTGAAGAAGATTGATCAGCGTGGTTTGTGAATTGATTTGATGACGTGCATCTTGCACCAGAGCATCAATATCCAGGTCACTGCCTTCAAAGAGGATATAACTCCCTCGATACTTACGAAACACAATTTGGCGGCGCAGCTCTAGGCTATCAATAGCGCCGCTGACATCTACCGCTTCAGCGGTATCCCGTAATGCAAAGGAGATTTGCTCCAAATTTGCGTGGAGACCTCTACTCTGTCCTAATGCACCAAGTGTTCCAATGGTTGTAACAGCTTCAAGCAGCAAAGGACTTGTATCTTCTAACAGAACACGCGCTTCAGCAAGCTCAGCCCAACGCTGCCCACGAGCCCGTCCAAAGAGTCCTGCGCCAAGATTTGCTTCGATATAGTTATACAGATGATAAAGCCAGTATACTCCTGAGTTATTTGTGGATTGGCTCAGGAAGTCCTGGAGTCCCCAAGGTTCATATGAAGTTAGAAACGCAAACAGAGAGCGTTCGTTTTGGGCCAGTTGACGAAAGAGTAGCGGAAGGGCAATGAGCACCATTGGATGCAGAGGGTAGGAACGAGCAACAAGTTTGTGCCATTCGTCGATGTTGATATCTGGTGGCCGCAGCTTTAATTGATCTGCAAGGGGTGCCAGTTTATCAGCCCAAGCACGACGCCTATCATCGACAAGTGGATCGTCCTCACATAATGCATGTCCAATCATCTGAAGCATTTGAGCGGAGGGTTCTTGGAATGGCAGTTCAGTAAATCGCCCTTGAACTTTTGCCCACTCTGTGCGTTGGGACACCCCGGCTGTCCCCGTATAGAGATCGAACGATTGGTGCAGAATTGTCACAATGACAAAGGGCAGTGTCCCGCTCCTAGCTGCCATCTCGGCGATGGTTTGAAGGACAAAGAGATCTCGCTCATCCTCCTGGCGGGCAACATAGTTGAGGTATTGCCCCAACTCATCAATAACAAGCACAATACCATCGGCGGCCTCAGATTGCGCAATGAGTTGGGTTGTTTGCTCAAGTAAAGAAGCAACGGCAAGTGGATCAATATTAGGATCTTCAGCTGCCTCCTGCATAGTCGCAGAGAGTGCTTTAAGTTCTACGGTATGATAATTAAGCTGAGCCAGGGACTGCACTGCATTGTGCAAGATGGCTTGGCGGAGAGAGGTATTGTTACCACCAACAAGGATAGGATGAAGAACCGGCGCGCCATGGGAGAAATCACTAGGAACACCAGCAACTGCATGTTGTTGCACTAACTGCGTTCGGCCCTTCGGATCTCGACTAAAGTAGTGTGCAAGAAATACCCCAAAAGCGGATTTTCCAACACCATATGGGCCAATAAGTGAGAACGCTCGTGTTGGATGGTTCATCGTCTGAGTAATGCGGGTGATGGTTTGCAATACTAAAGGCGTTGCCTGATATCCAGCTAGACCTATCTGTTGTTCGGAATAATCCCGTTGTAAGTTGATCGAGCGTAAGTAACGGGGAGCTATGTGAAAGGAAATATCAGTCATGAACAGCCTCATTAAATGCCCGATCTAAGAGAGAAAAGTCCTCTGCTTGGTCCGAAACATTTGACCATTGTACCTGGCGAATGCCAGCTTGATCCGCATAGACCGCACGTCCCTCAGTAATTTCTTCCAATCTCTGCAAGCGATCCAAGAGGGAGTCTTCATCCAACCGGAATACCTTACCTGGCGATCGTTCACCATAGGCAAGATCGCTCAGTGCAAGCGTCTCGCGACCAGCACTGATCATAAGATCACGAATTGCATAGGCAAGAAGCGCATCTGGCAAATCAGGCTTAGATCCAACAATAAGGTGAAATGTGTTCTGCCCAGGCAGCTGCTGCATCAATCCCAATTCTGCAAGCGGACATGACAGCGCGTCTTCAACAGCGCGATCAATCTGTTGACGTGATGGGCGTATATAACAATTGATCATACACTCGATATCGCGAGAGATAGTTGTATCAGATGGAACTCCCCACGAGTGAGCCTGGGCATGCTCTTGAATGCTTTTTCCCAAGTTAGCCACAGTAAATTCACCGCGCCGAAGCAGATTGAAGGTATAGAACCATGTATAGGCACCCTCAAGCCGGGATGTGATTTGCCAGTGCAGAAGCCATCGTCCAGCTGGGGTGATCAGGAAGGGATCCCACCCATCATCTGCAAGAAGTCGATGCCCCAGTTCAGTAGATATATAGGCATGACTGCTTGGTTTTTTGTCGAATACACCACAAACACGACCCCAATATCGAATTGACTGAGCCATGTTCTTTCCCACCCCTAACAGAATAAATGCATCTGGGCGAGCAAAGAGATTGGGATATTGGTCAAGCGAATCGTAGGCTTTTTTAAGCCAATTTCCACGCAGGGCAAACGTCTCATGCCCACTAAACGTAGGTGCTACAGATGTCTTTAGGGGTCGAAATATGGTCATTGGTGGGGGCATATGTTATGTATTCCAATCGAATAAATGTGCTGGATGGCATTATAGCATGCCACCTTTCACAGCTGATAGGCGAGATTATTGATCATGAGTGATGATGCGGGCAGTTTAGAGATTATAGGTCTGCTGGACTGTAGCTGTAAAAGCAGGAAGTAGATACTTACCATTCTATTTCTGGTTTATCCAAATAGGTCAAGCCAATCCAATAATAGAATATCAGCCGGCAGATCGAAGACCTCAACCATTCGCAAGAGCAAATCCACTGATGGAAGCTTTCGGGCCAGCTCAATGGCACTCACAAAGCCTTGACCACGCAAGCCAAGGTGCTCCCCAAGTTCAAACTGGCTCCAGCCACGTTTAATCCGCAGGTGTTGAATCTTCTCCCCCAATCGTAGAAGATCCCCTTGCCAGCTAACGGGAACAGCAATCTTGGGAATTGGCTCAATCTCTATTGAATCCTGAAGAAAATAATCTGGTGAAACGTGAAAGACCCAGGTCAAAAGCACAACGAGATCGACCGTTGGCGCTTTTCGGCCGGCTTCCAGATGGCTAATATGTGATTGTCGGATAGGAATTCGTTGCGCTAGAGCGGTCTGCGTTATACCAGCACGTGTCCGAACCAGCGCGAGCTTCGCACCAAACAGGCGAGGCATCGCGTCTCCTGCTGGGGAGCCGCTTGACATCGATATCAAATAATCGTATATTATGCCTATTAGTTTTAAACCAGCTTGATGCTGAACTGTTCAACACCCTCGGCTCCCCAGCAGTGAGGTGAACAGTTCAGCATCCTTCAAGCAGCCATTGTAGCATGATGGGCTTGCCTTCCCCACACCTCCACCGGGAGAGTTCACCTCTTTTGAGGCTGGCTAATACGGATGTTGATCAACGTTCATGCCCAGCCTTGTTTTTGTCCGTGATGAGCGCGGTGTCCCACTCATGCCAATTGCGCCAGCATACGCTCGCAAACTCCTGAGTCATGGGAAAGCACAACGAGTCCCCCATCACGCATTCACCATTATTCAGCTGAACTATACAATCGCTAATCCATCCATAGGACCAATCGTCCTGGGGATGCGAACTGAGCGTTGGCGTACTCATCTCCTGGGTCTATCGTTCAGTGCTGCTCGCTACCGGCCCTTATTTTATGTGCAGATTGATCCCTTCTGCCTGATTTCTCATGATCACATTTTCTCGACCACGGCACTATCGTCATCGCTGGCGGAACAAACAATTTCAACCATTCGGCTTCTGGCATCACTGGTACCAATTGAGGCGATTCATCTTTTGAGAAGAAGTATCTATTCAGGCACACTTACCCGGTTGATGCATTCCCATGGACGTTTTGGATTACCACACTTGGAGCGGTGGCGTTGGCAGGAACGATTGCCACTTATCACGCAACTCCAAGCCTTTATCGACCAACCATCAATTGCCCTGGGTTCATTCGTTATGGTTCCACGTTACATTGATCTGCGGCAGCCTGGACAACAGCCATCAATACGCCGTATTCGCGCAGATGTGGTTTTAGATCGCACCAACGACATATTAAGCTTGCGTGTATCAACACAGATTCGCACACCCTATTGGAGTAATGAGCACGTCCGCTGGAATATGGCGCCATTGTCTCCCCGACACAGCTACCAATCTATTCGTGGAGAACATTCTTTCTTCGTGCCTATTCAGCCAAGTAAAGAGGATTTCGATGATTGAATATCGTGATATGCGAACCCGTGGACCACCATACATTCCAACATTGATTATGGCGCAAATTTGATCTTGAAATTATTGGATCTTGATTTATGCTTCTAGCAGAGTAGTGCTGGATTGGTCGAGGATCGTCCACTCGGCAAACTACGTTGCGATGCCCTTCCGTCGGCTGGGCCTGTGTGCTTGCACACCGTAAGGCTGGAAGTCTCAAAGTGGAGATTATGGGTGATACACATCTCACACATTGGATGCTTGGCTCTACCAGACCTATCATCTCCTCGCTTTGCCGCTGATTTCTCTGATAGAGTGAATCACGAGTATTATGCAACTACTATTTGAAGAACTTGCCTTTGATCCAGCAGCGCAGGCTATTGCCGCCCAGCGCTATCCAATCCTCATCCAGTATCTCGAGCAATGGAGCAGTGACGACCTGCGCTGGCAAAGGGCTATCAGCGATCCATCTATACTGAGCGATCAGGTAGAGTCCATACAGTCTCACCTCAGTGGCTCAGACATGTTCTGGAGCTCGCGGATAGAGCAATTGGGTGTTGCGCTTGGGGTGGATAAAGATGTGGAGCTGATAGTGGCACAGCGTTGCTATCAGCGCGGCTGGTTTGATCAGAGCAAGGCTAAAACCTGTATTCGGCCTTCCCTTACCTCGGTTGTTCCTCAGCTTACCGCAATCTTTCAATCCGTAGAAGGAATTGATCGCCGTGCGCAGGCGCTCGTTGAGTGTAAAGTATGCCGTGACACAACAATTGCAACCTCTGTAGTCCGCACGTTTCTTCCTTCCAACCTTGCCACAGAGATCACGAAAATTGTTCTCGCTATTTTGCACGGGTGGGTTCGCTATGGCTATCTCGGATTACTTGCGCGTTCTGGCTACCCGATTTACCAGGAGCTGTGCCGAAGCGAGGATATGTTACGAAAGCATTCACCAGAACTACGCACGTCGGCTACTACATTAGCGCTACGATCAGACATCTGGGCACTTTACAGCACATTTCAGGCTGTGCATGTACCACTGTGGCATGCAAACATGTTGGTTGAGCCGCCTTTCTCAGTAATGCGGCAGCGGTATCAAACAAAGATATTCCCCAAACTCCATGAAAGACTTGTCATAACTCTCGCCGATATCCGATCGTGCTCAACAGATGCGGCTACTATCCTCCTCAAGCTGTATCAAGAAAAAGGTATACCTGGATTTATTGCTTTGCGGTCGCCTAATAGCATCCCAGATTACCTTCAGGCCCAACAAATGGATGTGTTACTGGAGTATCTATGCACTGGGTTAGATCAAACGCTCCAAACAGAACTTAAACACCACCTGGAGCAGATCTTTGCCGCTGCAACAACCATCGGCTTTGACTTGTCACTGAATACGACCCTGCGCGACCGCCCATCTAGTTTTCGACGCGTAGCACTCAAACGACAGCTGCGGCCAAATTTGCAACAACCTCAACGTGCAACTGAGAAGCAGTTGAGCGAGAGCTATGCGCAACGGGTTGATCTTGATTCGGCAAATGCACGCTTTCGAATTCGCAACGTGCTGACCTATGGGATTCTTGGCCTAATTCCGCGTAACCTTTGGTATGATCTCATTGATCAACGGCTCCTATCCTGGCTGAAACTCATCAAATTTGGCCATCACGATGAGAGCTTTATGTGGAGCGAGATATATGCTCGGGCCGTCGAATACTGCGACACATATGATATTCCACATTACGCATCCCCATTGCTGCAATCGTTGTTCAATAGCATTCCAAAACGACGCCACTGGCATGGTGGTAAGGGACTGGTTACACTCAATGTCCACCAACGTATTCCGCTATCGGTCACGAAGCGACCACGACTTAATGCTGAATGGCTCATTTTCCCCATCCCCCTTAACCTTGCAATTGCCGCACATAGTGACCAATCCTATTTGACCCTGGTTGCGGACAGTGAGACCCAGCTTCCCCTTGGCGGATGGTTATCACCTCAAAAACCAACACAACAGGAAGTCGGATTAGCGCTCTATCAAGCTATATGGCATATAGGTGCCGTTGATTTTCCAATTCGGGGTATTCCAAAAACGATCAAATTTCCTTCGACACTTATTGGCAGTGAATGGGCTGATCTCCAACGTGCAGCGCATTTCCTCATGACGGGCCTGGAAGATGTACCAAATTGGTCCCTCCGTGGCAAACGTCACCTGCAGGAGTTTATCACTGCCCTGAGAGCATGGGCTACTCAGAAGCAAGCAGATCTATCCGAGCCATTCCTCGCGCCAGTAGCAGCATTTCGCGAGCTTATGGGGTGGATAGAAGACCATAGCTTTCCATTCCATCGTCAGAATCCAGCCCCAGCGTCTCTTCGATCAACAGGCCACGCTCTGCCTGGCTTTGATACTCCAGCTGCTGGCTGGTTACTGCCTGTGGTGGGATCAGCAACAGTACATCGTCGGCACATCGTTATTGATCAGCAATCCTATCCTGTTCCACCGAGCATTGTTGATGGCACAATAGTGAACTATCGTCGTCTTCCCGTCTTCTTTCTCCATGATCAAGCATTTCAAACAACACCTTGCGTATTTATCGAGACGGTGACTCCTGAGGGGCTATGCGTACATTGCCTCACTATCGAAACATAACGGATGTATTTCTTCAAACTATTGTGAGGACGCTACGATGAAAATCCGTAAGCCAAACCTTCACATTGCCGATCTCCGTCCTTCTCGCCCAAGTCGCCCTCGGCAACGGCAGCCATTGAATAACATGGTACCGGCTGAACAGTCGTTCATCTTGGAACTCGCGAAACAGGTTCAATTGACACTACAGGACGCGCAGCAGCACGAGGGTTTCCTTGATCTCAAACGTATTCGTATGGCGTCAAAACAGCTTGGTTTGCGCTCCCATCAGTTTGTCGGGTATATCAAGCAAGCCTTAGTCTATCGAGATCGCTATCCTGACACACCGATAGAGGAAGCATTCACTCCTCCAATTCCTGGACAGACATCCTCAATCCGTAGATCGGTTCAAACTACTTCAGCACAAGATGAAACGGCGATAGTAGAGGGAGGAACTATTAAGCCAATTAAACGCCCGCATATTTTATCGATCCAAGATCCTATAGTGCGTGAAGAACGCATACGCTATGCCAACATCATCGCGGGCCTGATTACTTTGCGCAAAGAGTGCGGAAAGCAACTGTCGAAAGGTAGCCTTGAAGCTGCTGCAGTGGAGCTGGGGAAAACCGTCCAGTGGATTAACAAGCAAATGCGATTTCTGGAACTTTATCGCGCTGCGTATGGCCACGAGACTGACTATAACGATGCGAATGCCTTTGTCGAGTTGCCTCGTCACCGCCGAAAGGGTCGAACAACGTCACAGGAGATACGTGACGTCGTTCGGCAGGCCATATTGAATACTGAATGGCAAGTGATCAATGCAGACGGCACAACAGCTCCTATTCAAAATGCATTGAACCCCAAACTTATTCACTCGTTGATCAAGGAATCATTTGAGAAAGCACCAAGCTATACGACGGTTTGGCGAATCATCAAGGATCTAGAAACCGCTGAACCAGCCCTTTTTCATGGCTTGCGAACTGATGTGGCAAATACCAGGAATATTCTTCCATCAATCACCATTCGATCACGGGGCGTGATGCATATGTGGTTGCTGGATATTCGCCCTGCCCCCTATCTGATGATGTACCAGGGCATTGTTTGTACATCCCGCATTGTTCTGATTATCGATCATTTCTCAGGCCGCCGTCTGATGTGGTATGTTCTGCCCGCTAAGCGGCTTGATACGAATCAGGAAATTGTGGGCCAGGATTTTACCTGTCAGAAAATACGCGAGCTCCTGATGATCGCAATGCAGCGTTTTAATGGACGCCCCCATATCATTTATGTTGATAATGGGAGCCAGTTTTCCGAGCCTGCGCTCCGCAACTATTTGATGTTTCTTACTGCTCCTGGTGAAGAACCAACGCAACTGATCAATCGCGAGGTTGAACGACCTCGTGGTGGCGGGGCTGTCGAGCAAACGCTTAAGCATTTCGATAATCTGGTGAAACATAAGCCTGGCTATATCGACGAGCGTAATTACCGACAGTCGCTCAAACGTAATAAACGGGTAAAGCTGATGCTGTACGAGCAATTCAGCAGCGATTTTGATGTCTTTATGAATCGAACCAACAAAGAAAATGAGTCGATCAAAGAGCGTTTTGAGAATGGTCGCTGGCTTGGGTTATCGCTTCCATCCCCAGAAAATCTGGCCATGTTTGCATTCGCTATAGAGTACGTCGAGCGTCGGCCTAACCCAGATGGTATTCATGTCAATGGTAAGCTCTATGTTCCCAAACGCAAAGATGCGACGCTGTATAGCGCCCTGGCTGATGCGAATCAACGCGCTCGGCAAGATAGTGGCTACCTTATTCCAGTTCGTATTATTAAAATTGCTGAGGAGCGTATTGTTCTCTTCAGCTTAGACGACCAACGATCCTGGGAATATGCGATTGAGAAAGATCAGGATCCAGTTGCATCGCGCGACCACTCCCAGCTTTTACGGGCCATTGAAGTCGTACAGCGGCAAAAGGGAAACGAGGCTGCGGCGTTTATGAAAGTATTTTTATCTGATCGCGACCAGCCGCTGATCTTGAATCCTCTTCATGACAAACCGCAATTTGAACCACTCGCCAAGGCACAGCAAGAATTGCGAGATGATCAGCAACACGCATCATTTGAAGTAATGCCGACACTCAGTAGCGAGATATCTACAGCACAAGCAGCGCCTCAAGCAACACCTTCGAAAACCAGCAAACGCCGCCGCTCATCACGCCCAGACCTCCCGCAAGCAGCGCTTGCTGAATCAACAGATTCAAGTCCACGGAGTGAGATAGCTGACGATGACGATCTTGATGCATTTTTGAAAGAGCTGGGATATACGCCGAGTTCATAGGAGCCTGTATGGAATATATTGACTATGCCAGCACCACTGAGGTGCAAACCCAGCTCCGTCAAGCGATGCGATCGTGGCAAACTGTGCTGTTGACAGGTCAGGCAAAAAGCGGCAAAAGCCGCCTTATTCAGCAGGTGGCAACAGAACCATGGCCAGAAACAGCGATGCAGCCACGGATTGTTGTTGCGTCTCTCTGGTCACCCAAAGGTAAGCGCACAGGCCAGTATGCCACCGCAATCGCGGGGGTGACCTTTACCGAAATCTGTGTTGGTCTTGCTCGATGCTCAAAACTCTATGACTCACCGCTCATTCATCAGCAGAAACAATGGTATCGACGGCCACAATCATTAGTCGGCGATCAGCAATTTGCCTCCTTATATGCCTTTGTGCGCAATGAGTTGATTCGGCTGCGCGTCAATGCGCTGGTGATTGACGAAGCCCATCTCCTTGATACGTTCACGCTTGAGCGCTTGCTCGATTGCCAGCGCGAATTTCATGGCCAATTGGCACTGGTGTTCGTTGAAACGCGAGAAACGTCCACAGCAGGTGGACAGCTCAGTACACTGCTTGAAACGCTCACCTCGCCGCTACAGCGAGCTGATCCGCTCTTTCTACTGCGGCCAGACGAACAAACGGTTCAGACGACCATTCTAGCGGCACTCATCAAGCGTTTCACCGCTGGCCCGTCATCATCGTTAAGCCGCGATGATCTGATCAGGATGCGTTCCACGTTCTGGGAGGCGACCGATGGCCATTGGGATATGCTTGAGCGCATTGGAATTCGGATGGAGGGAGAGTGTGGTCAGACAACGCCAAAAGGGCAGCTGACGAAAGAGCGGTGGCAACGAATTGTCCCTGTTCGAAAAACTGGCTAGATTCAAGGGGATCCATATTTACAATGAGTATTTCAAAGGAAACAGTAAGTCACCATTCCCCCGTTGGGGAATGCGGCCACACGTTTATGTGCTCTCTTCATCGCGGTTCCGAGCGTGATACAGCGCGTTGGACTACCTGCATCGATGGGGAGCAATGATCGACTCCTCGGCCTTGCTCATCGATAATCGTGACCAAGCATAGGTGGGTCATTTTGCCAGCCATCATCCCCAGTTTGTACACCACCCTGGTGTGGCAATGAGATGCTCAACGTCGTCTGGCGTCATCCGCATCAGATCACAAAGCGTCGTGCGCAGCGTCTGCGACAGCCGCGTCCAGTGGGGTCCCACAATGCTGAGATTGAACGTGAACGCCGCAGAATCAAAGGCGGCTCGACTATACAGCTGACGCGGGAGCACATGCAAGGCATAGCCCAGCGCCCGCACCACGAGGATCTCGTTCGCTGCTGGGCAGCGTTCCAGATCGGGCAATACTGCCTCCCCTACCGCCCATACCAGATTGCCTGTGCGATAGTCTCCCTCCAGTACGGTATCGAGCACCGGTGCGGGCACGCTTACCTGCTCAAGCAACGCCGGCGGCAGCCCAGTGAGGGACGTCGGCAGCGGGATAACGGGCTGGCGGCGCGCCGCAGGATCGGCCAAAACAGTGCGTGCTACGAGCACCAGGGTCGGCGTGGTATCCAAACTATGCCGGCAGCTCTGCATCGTTCGGTAGAGGACGCCAGAAACATTCAGCCACATGCGCTGCCTCCTGCTTAATCCATGACTAGCACGGTACTAGGTGAGGGAGTGCTGGGGTCCTTGGGGAGCCAACCTGAGGTATGCTTAGGTGTACCACCAACCAAGTATTCCGAGCAAAGGAGACTCCCCGATGGCTACGCTGCCAGCCTTGACCAGCCAACGCATCTTGGATGATACCATGCCCCTGCTCCAGACCCACATCCCGCTCACGGCCAGCGGTTATCGCTGTCAAATGGTGACACGTTTACCATATCCTTAGTGCCATACTATGTAGCATATGAACGATAGAACATTGACCGATCGAGTATCATCACGATTGAATATGACGCGACTGTCTCATTGTTATGGAGTGGCCATAATAAATATGAGAAGCGTGATTATAAAAAAGCAGATTTCTATGCATGGACGAATGAGACGATCTCCATGATGAGGTATACCTGACGCAATGCGTATTCTCAGAGTTGACTCTCTACCATTTCATAGCATTGCCTATCATTGTGCAGCACCCGGTGGCGGCACAATGGTGGCGGAGCTACCGCTGCTCATCGGCTGGGTTGATACGCTCCCCGCACCGTTAACAGCCCTTATCTGCACATCCGATCTCCAGGGAATTTCATTGCCACAAGGAGATGCACTACCGGTCAGGCTCCTGGGTGAAATGGTCGCAGAGGAACTTCTGGTAATGACCGAACTAGGGATGCTCCCTGCCCCGGAACAGATGGGTGTCCTCCTGGCTGGGGATTTTTATGCTGCCCCGCAGGCTGATCAGCGCGGTGTCAGTGGTGATGTGCGTGGTGTCTGGCATGCAATGCGCCGATGCGGACGCTGGGTTACCGGCGTAGCTGGCAATCACGATCAATTTGCAGGCAGCATCGAGAACCATCCGCGTGTCGCGATGAATGACGTTCATCTGCTTGACGGCAGGATCAGCGTGCTTGATGGACTGCGCATTGGCGGTCTGGGCGGGATTATTGGCAATCCACGCAAGCCCATGCGGCGTACAGAACACGACTACATGCACACTCTGGCAACGCTTCTGCGATCTGCACCAGATGTCGTTGTCATGCATGAAAGTCCGGCCATCCCCGAGATAGGACGCATCGGCTCACTCCCAGTACGTAAGACCCTTGATCTGGTGGGTGGTATGACGATAATCTGCGGCCACTGCCATTGGGAGCAGCCTCTCGCAATTCTGACTAATGAAACACAAATTTTAAATGTTGATGGGCGTGTTGTGATTCTCTGTGTCGATACGCAGGTGTCGCTTGCTTCTAGGCTCTAATGAGTGCCGTTCCCAACGAGTTTCATGCACTTTTTCTTAAGCCGCGATAAGCCATCGTATCAAGATATCGAGCTTGGCATGTCCATGGTGAGCCGGGTGGAAGTTTTGAAACCTTGGGCGGCAGCGATCCTGGCGACCCATCAGAAACGTAAATAATGTTGTACATTGAGGTAGAATCAAAAGAGCCGCGAAATTCGCAGCTCTTTTGGGGGTTTGTAGATCATGAAACACGTTAATGAAATCATGAAACTACTTACTGAAATGTCATGAAACTAGTTCATGCAATTCAGCAGTGTTTGGTTGGTAGCGCATACGGGATTCGAACCCGTGATCTCCACCTTGAGAGGGTGGCATCCTAGGCCGCTAGACGAATGCGCCGTGTGCCTTAAGGTCTGCGGATTGTACCAAAGCCCGGCCTTGCTGTCAATTTTTACTGGCCGGGCTTTAATACGTCGCAAATCAGGCCATTGTCGGTGGCTCGACCAGTCCCTCACAGCCAGGCACCTCGCTCAGCTCGTGAAAGACCTGCAGGCCACGCTCACGGGCGATCGCGACCATCTGATCGGCGCCCTGTGATGGGCCGCCGGTGCGTAGAACGCCGTCACAGCGGACGAGCAGCTGCTCGGCAATCGGGTGGAAGATTTCGTTGAATGCGGCATCACCCACGCTGGTTGAGCCAGCTTCAGCGACCAGCGGCAGGGCGAGCCACTCGCCAACTATCGGCAGATGCCCGGCACGAAAGAGTGGCAGCGCCAGCTGTTCCATCGCCCTGACGTTGGCCGCCATTTTGGCCGGGTCGTCGTTGGTGCCGGAGCGATATGGGCCGGCGATTAATATCATTAGACCATTGTATGGGTGCATTGAAACTCCTGATTTAGGTAAAGGTAATTCAAGCGTCTGTTCAGGCACGCTGGCGGGTGATTGACCAGCGGGTTTACCCCCGTGTAATCCGCCACCCCTACTCGTCGATTCCCTGCTCCCGATGCCCGCGATCCGGCTGATTGACCAGCCACTCTCCAACCACCCGCTCCATGCCGGTGCCGCGCTGGACAAAGCCGACCCGCTGATAGAACTCGACCATATCGTCGGTAAACAGATAGACATGCTGACCCTGCAGGTCGGCGAGCAGCAGATCCAGCATCCTGCGGCCGATCCCTTGATTGCGGTAGCTGCTCAGCGTCCACACATCGACAACATAGGCGTTGCAGACGCCATCGGAGAGCACCCGCGCCGTGCCGATAATCTGCTCGTCGGCGTAGACGATACAGGTGCCGGCGCTGTTGGCAAAAGAGGTCGCCAGCTGGGCCGGGGTGCGGCCATTATCAAAATCATCGGTCTGCAAGATTGCCTTCATGGCTTCCCAGTCAACGTCTTCCAGCGTTTGTCTGTAGCTAATCGACATGTCAGATGCTCCTTATTCAAGGCAGTATAGAAGCCCGGCGCTGCCTGGCCAACCTACCAAAGGTGGATTGTCGCGTCCTCGGCGCGACCAGACCTCGCCATCCGCCGGCCTGATATTGCCCTGAGACGGCTATATCGCGCTACGTTCTGACCAGCAGCGATATGCTATAATATCCGTCGTTAAACGATCATATCGATCATTGTGGAGGTTCTTGTGGAAATCACCCTGATTATTGGTGAGCTGATTTTAGGGCTTGCCCTGATTGCAATTGTGCTGCTGCAAGCCAAAGGCACCAGCGCCAGCGTCTTTGGTGGCCGTAACTCATCGGCAACCTATCGCACGCGCCGTGGCCTGGAGAAAACATTGTTCAACCTGACGATTATTCTTGGGGCTGTATTTGTGGCACTCGCTCTGTTACACCCCATCTTGATTAGACTGTAACGGATTATGGCACGTCGTATTCGCTGGCAGATTGGGGCAGCGCTGCTCTGTGGCGGCCTCATTCTGCTGCTGCTCGGTCATCTGGCGCTTTCTACGGCGGCCCAGGGCGATCCCTCGGCCGGCGGCACCTATCGTGAAGCGCTGGTTGGTCAGGTCCTCGACTTCAACCCCCTGCGTGGTATCCAGCAAACTCCCGCTGAGGCCGATCTGTCGGCGCTGTTGTTTGAGGGGCTGACCCGCGTCGAGACCACCGGTGTCGTCGCGCCCGATCTGGCGATCCGCTGGACGTTGAGCGACTCGCAGACGACCTACACCGTCACTCTGCGGCCTGATGTGCTCTGGCACGATGGCGCGCCGTTTACCTCCGCCGATGTTGTGTGGACCACCGACTGGCTGAAGAGTGCGGAGTTTAATGGCGACCCGGGCCTGGCAGCGCCGTGGCAGAGTATCGCCGTGACCGCGCTGGACCCCCACACGATTCGCTTTGATCTGCCAACGCCATTTGCGCCGTTTCTGACCCAGCTGGCCCTGCCAATTCTTCCCTCCCATCTGCTGCGCGATGCCGGCCCCAGCCAGTGGGCGGCCTGGTCCCAAAACCCGGTCGGCACCGGTGTCTACCGGTTGAGCGCGCTGACCACCACCGAGGTCGAGCTGACGGTCAATTCGGCCTACCGGGTTGGCGATGAGCAAACCGCCCTGCCTAACCTGCAAACCCTGGTGTTTCGGCTCTATCCAAATCTCGACGAGGCCCACCTGGCCTTGCGGCGCGGGGCCGTTGATGCCCTGGCCTACAATCTTACCCAGCTTGGTGAGCTGCCCCTGCCGGCAGGCTATACCCAGGTGCAGGCGCCGCTGGGCGACTACACTGTGCTCACCTTCAATCTGCGCGAGGCGCCGCTTGATGATGTGCGGATGCGCCAGGCGATCTCGTATGCGGTCAATCAGCCGGCGCTGGTCGATACGGCGCTGGCTGGCCATGGGGTTGCTCTCACAACGCCAATTCTTCCCTCATCCTGGGCCTGGGCCGACGATCTGACGCCGTATGTTGATGACGCCAGCCACTCGCGGGCCAATGCCCTGCTCGATGATCTGAACTGGCCCCGTGATGCGAGCGGTTTTCGCCGCAAGGCCGGCCAGCTCCTGCGCTTTACCCTGATCACCAGCGATGCGCCCGACCGGATTGCGGTGGCCAGGGCGATTGAGACGCAGCTCGCGACCGTCGGCATCAGCACTACTATCCAGCCGCTGAGCACCACCAGCCTCCAGCAACAGCTGAACAACCGTGAGTTTACGCTGGCGCTGCACGGCTGGGCCAACCTCGGCAGCGACCCTGATGTGTATGAGCTGTGGCATTCATCGCAGGTTGGCGAGGCCAACTTCGCTGGCTTGGAAGATCCGGAGCTTGATGAGCTGCTGGTTCGCGGGCGTCAAACCTCCGATCTTGAAAGCCGTCGTGCGCTCTATCACGATTTCCAGGTTCGCTGGCTGCGCCTGGCGCCTTCGGTGATTCTCTATCAGCCACTCCTGGAGCAACAAACCCGTTCCGCAATTCAGGTGCTTGGCCTCTCGCCACAGGCCAGCCAGTCCGAGGTGCTTTATCGCCACTCCGATCGCTTTCGGCGTCTGACGAACTGGTATCAGGTGACAACTATTCAGGTGCTGCCTAATCTCCGCCGCAATCCCTCGATCCAGCGGCCACGCTAGCTCCCGTTGCCCGCGCTACGGTCTGCGTTTGTAGCGCGGGTGGCGCTATTTCAGTGGTGCAAAACTTGCTGCAACAGTGGTTTTTGGGAATATTAAAAGGCAGTGGCATGCACATCACCACCTCGGAAGCAAGTCGTGTTCTCCAAACCCACGCTGGATACCTGATCCAGGCGGTTATCGGCTGCTATCCTGTGCCGCCTGCCCAGCAGCCTGACCGGCCCTCTGAGCTTGCCGCCCAGGCTCACGATCTTCTGGATCAGCTGATCCAGGCATTGAGCCTTGGGCGCCCAAGCCTGTTCTGTGACTATCTGGCCTGGACCAAGGTGCTGCTGACCGGACGCCAGCAGTCGATTGAGGGTCTGGCCGCCCTCCTGGCCTGTATGCAGCAGGCGCTGCTGAGGCTGCCTGCGCCGGTCGCTGATGTTGCCGGCGACTATCTGGCCCAGGCGGTCGCCCAGCTTCCCCAGATGCCGACCAAGCTGCCCACGGTGCTGGATCACAGTGCCCCCTACGATGATCTGGCGACCAGCTATCTCAAGACGCTGCTGGGCTACGACCGCTACGCCGCCAGCCAGCTGGTTATGGACGCGCTCGACAGCGGGGTTGCCCTCCAGGATATCTATCTGCATGTGTTTCAGCGCTCCCAGTACGAGATCGGGCGGCTGTGGCAGATCAATCAGCTTACGGTGGCGCAGGAGCATTTTTGTACCGCCGCGACCCAGCTGATTATGTCGCAGCTGTATCCCCGAATTTTTGCCACGCCCAAGCACGGGCTGAACATGGTCGCCGCCAGCGTCTCCAACGATCTCCACGAGATGGGGACGCGGATGGTGGCGGATTTTTTTGAGATGGCGGGCTGGGATACGGTCTATCTGGGCGCCAACACACCGAGCGCCAGCATTGTCCAGACCGCGATCGACCGCCGCGCCTCTGTGCTGGCGCTCTCGGCAACCATCGTCACCCACGTTCCGGCGGTCGCTGAGACGATTGCCGCCGTGCGGGCCAGCGTGCTGGGGAATCAGATCAAAATCCTGGTCGGCGGCTACGCCTTCAACAGCCTGCCGGATTTGTGGCAGGAGCTGGGCGCCGATGGCACGGCGTCGAACGCGCTTGAGACGGTCGACCTGGCCGAGCAGCTGGTGAACCATGCCAAAATCTGACGTTTTGACCCCAATTCAGGGAATTGCCCTGCTCTGCGATAGCCAGGGGATTATTCAGCAGATCATCGCTAACAATCTTGGGCTGGCCGCCGCGCCGCTGGTGGGCCAGGCGCTGACCGCGCTGGTTGAGCCGTCCAGCGTTGAAAAAACCCAGAACCTGCTGGCCACCCTCCACATGCAGCGGGTGGCGTTCGACTGGCTCCTGTATGTTCCCAGCGCCAATAGCGTGATTGGGCTGCACTGCTATGCTGGCATGGTCGGCGGGCAGATTTTTATTGTTGGCACACCCTCGCAGCCCGATGCCGAGGCGTTTTTTGAAGCGCTGATGCAGATCAACAACCAGCATCAAAACACCCTCCGCCAGATGATGAAGGATGTGGCCATGCAGCAGCCAACCGCCAGCCTAGTCCAGGCCAATCGGCTGGATGAGTTCAGCCGCCTGAACAGCGAGCTGATCAACGCCCAGCGCGAGCTGGCCAAGCGCAATCGCGAGCTGACCACGCTGGCCCAGGAAAATGCCCAGCTCTACCAGGATGCCGCGGCCGCGCTGCAGCTGCGCAACGAGTTCATCTCATCGATCACCCACGATCTCAAAACCCCATTGACCACGATCAAGGGCTATGGCGAGATTTTGCGTCGCCGAGTGACGCGCCTGGAGCTGGCTGAGCCAGACAAGCTGATCGGCCCGCTCGATACTATCGATGCCACTGTCCAGCGTATGATCGAACAGATCGAGGGGCTGCTCGATCTGGCCCGCCTGCAGATGAGCGATACTCTGAGGATCAACCCGAGCGAGTTCGATCTGGTGCTGCTGGTGCAGCGGGTGCTGAAGATGCTGGCGCCTTTGCTGGCCAGACATCAGCTCCAATTCACTCCACTGGAGCCGTCGCTGATCGGCTGCTGGGATCTGCTCTACCTGGAGCGGATGGTGACCAACATCATCTCGAATGCGATCAAGTATAGTCCGCCCGCCCGCCTGATCTCGATCAGCCTGCGTCTGGAGTCCAGCACCACGCCGCCACAGACTATAATGGAGGTGTGCGATCAGGGGGTTGGCATTCCGGCGGCCGAGCTGAAGCGGATTTTTGAGCCGTTTTATCGGGCGGAGAACGTCCGCAAGCAGGGTATCAAAGGGACCGGCATCGGTCTGGCTAGCGTTCGGCAGATTATTGACCTTCATGGCGGCACTATCAGCGTGACAAGTGAGGAACATGTTGGAACCTGTTTTACAATTGGCTTACCGATTATCCCCTCTTCCACTCAGCATGGCGCTGACGAATCAATCGCACTATAATCACCCTGGTTCCTTAATGATAGAAACATCTTTGCACATAGCAGGAGGCAGCGATGCCCGTTGAAGCACCACCCGCCCCAGCCGAGCTTGATGAAAAACTGCTCTTGCGGGTCCTTATGGCGGTCAAAAAGGGCGATTTCTCGGTGCGGATGCCCGATGACTACACTGGCAGCGCCGGAAAAATTGCCGACACCTTAAATGAAATTATCGAGCTGAATCAAAAAATGGTCCGCGAGTTCGAACGAATCAGCACCGTGGTTGGCAAAGAGGGCAAGATCAGCCGCCGGGCGACCCTGGCGACCGGCACTGGTGGCTGGGCCGGCTGTGTCGATTCGGTCAACACGCTAATCAGCGATCTGGTGCAGCCGACCACCGAGGTGACCCGCGTGATTGGCGCGGTGGCCCGCGGCGACCTGAGCCAGACAATGGCGATCGATATCGAGGGGCGCCCGCTGGAGGGTGAGTTTCTGCGCACCGCCAAAATCGTCAACACGATGGTCGACCAGCTAGGCTCGTTCGCCTCGGAGGTGACGCGGGTGGCCCGCGAGGTCGGCACCGAGGGTAAGCTTGGCGGCCAGGCCCGCGTCAAAGGCGTCGCCGGAACCTGGAAGGATCTGACCGACAACGTTAACCTGATGGCCAGCAATCTGACCGGGCAGGTGCGCAACATTGCCGAGGTGACCACGGCGGTGGCCAACGGCGACCTGTCCAAGAAGATCACCGTCGATGTGCAGGGCGAGATTCGCGATCTGAAAAACACCATCAACACGATGGTCGATCAGCTCAACGGCTTCGCCT
>JACCRK010000355.1 GCA_013813565.1 Herpetosiphonaceae bacterium | reverse complement strand
CATCAAATCTTTGCTATTGTAGAGACCTCTTTTTTTGGTCGAGCGATAGCGAGGTGGAGCGTGATCACCGTGGAACGACGTGAACAGATCCGACGAGCCTACCACATCGAACACAAGAGCATTCGGCAGATTGCCCGCGAGCTCCATGTCTCGCGCAAAACCGTGGACGCTGCCCTTCGGTCCGCCGAGGCCGCCACCTACACCTTGACGGCACCCCGCAGTGCTCCCGTCCTCGGCCCCTACCGTGACCGCATTGCGGCCATGCTCGCCGAGAATGCCCAGCTCCCGCCCAAACAACGCCAGACCAGCCACACCATGTTTGTGCGGCTCTGGGCCGAGGGCTATCGCGGCTCCGAATCCAATGTCCGGACCTTTCTGGCCCAGCTCCGGCGCGACCAGCACAAACCCAAACTGTTCTTGCCCCTCGAGTTTGACCCTGGCACCGACGCCCAGGTCGATTGGGGCGAGGCCGATGTGATCATGCAGGGCGTCCAGCAGACCGTCCAGATCTTTGTCATGCGCCTGTGCTATTCGCGCAAGATCTTCATCCGCGCCTATCCCACCCAAAAACAAGAATCCTTTTTCGACGGTCATGTCCACGCCTTTCACCACTTCCAGGGCGTTCCCCACCGCCTCAGCTACGACAATCTGGCTACGGCGGTCAAAAAAGTCCTGGCTGGCCACCGCCGCGCCGAGCAGGACGCCTTCCTGGTCTTCCGCAGCCATTATCTGTTTGACAGCTTCTTTTGTACCGTCGGCGAGGGCCACGAGAAAGGCGGCGTCGAACATGGCGTTGGGTTTGGCCGCCGCAATTTCATGGTGCCCCTGCGCGAGGCCGAGTCCTTTGCCGACTTGAACGCCCAGTTGCTCCAGCGCTGCCAGGAGGACGACGCGCGCCGCGTGGATCGCCAGCCAACCACCATTGGCGACGCCTGGCGCCAGGAACAGCCGCTGTTGCGGCCCCTGCCCGCCTACGACCTGCCGTGCTGTGTCCAGCGCATCGCCACCTTGACCCCGTACAGCCAGGTCGTCTTTGAAACCAATCGCTATTCGGTCCCCGTCGACCAGGCCGCCCGCCACCTCACCCTCAAGGCGTTCCCCTTTGTCGTTGAAATCCTCCACCACGAGCGCGTCCTTGCCACCCATCCGCGCTGCTACCAGCGCGAACAGGACCTTGTGGACCCGCTCCACTACCTGCCCTTGCTGGAGCAGCGCCCGGCGGCCTTTGACCATGCCATCCCCATCCGTCGCTGGCGCGCCGGCTGGCCGCTGGCCTACACCCGGCTGTTGTTTCGCCTGCGCGAGCGCTGGCCGGATGGCCATGGCGTCCGCGAGTTTGTGCGCGTGCTCCGCTTGCTCAGCACCTATCCGGCGGACTTGCTGACCCAGGCGATTGAGCAGGCCCTGGGATTTGGCTGTGTGGATCTGGCCGGCGTGCAGCTCTGTCTGCACCACCTGGCGCATCCCGACCAGCCGCCGGTGATCCTGGACCTCAGCCACCGCCCCCAGCTCAGCACGATTGGCACCCAAGCGATTGATCTCGCTGCCTACGATACATTCTTATCTGGAGGTTCTTAATGGACAGCCCCACGCTCCTCGACACCTATTTAAAGCAGCTCTGTCTGCCGACCTTTAGCCAGCAGTACCGGCGTCTCGCCGCCGATGCCACCCGCACCCAGGCCAGCTACGAACAGTTTCTCTTGACCCTGGTCGAACAAGAAATCCTCACGCGCGAGCAGCACCGCCTCCAACGGCTCATGCGGGCCGCCCGCTTTCCGGTGGTGCGTGATTTAGCCGACTTTGACTTTGCGGCGATTCCGAGCGTGAATCAGCAGCAGATCCACACCCTGTCCCAGGGCCACTATATTCCGGCGGCGGAATCCGTGCTGTTGATCGGCAATCCCGGCCTGGGCAAGACCCATATTGCCAGCGGTTTGGCGCTGGCGGCGTGTAAACAGGGCTACCGGGTGCGCTTCTACACGGCGGCAGCGTTGGTCAACGACCTGCTCCAGGCGCAAGCCGAACACCGGATCAACCGCTTCATGACCCAGGCGCTCAAATACCAGCTGATCGTGCTGGATGAACTGGGCTTTATTCCGCTCAGCACGGTGGGAGCCCAATTGCTCTTCCAGTTTTGCAGTGGTCTCTACGAGCGCGTGGCGGTGATGGTGACCTCCAACCTGCGCTTTGCCGACTGGACGCAGGTCTTCGGTGACGAGCGCCTGACGGCTGCGCTGCTCGACCGGTTGACCCACAAGGCGCACATTCTGGAGTTTATTGGCGACTCGCACCGTATTCGGCAGCGGATGCAGCAAGAACGGCGGGGGTTGGTGCCCGACGTGGCAGGCGATGCTTGATTATTGCGGTATTCAAGTGGGCAGCGCGGGAGGCCCGGTTCGCCCATCTCCCGGCCTCTTCCCCCAGGAAGAGGGGAAAACCGCCGACCCCGGTTCACCCGACCGCATCCCGCCAGGTGAACCCGCCCACCGGTCGCCATGATTGCCCAGCCCCACGCCACCCACGGCGGGTGAACCGGGTCCGCCGGTGCCTGACCAGGGCCGGATTCCGGCTGCGGTGGCTCCGTTTTCATTAATCATCTGGCGCTGGTTTCGTTAATCAGCCCAGATCCAGCCGCACACAAGTGGCCCTCATTTCGTTAATCAACTGGCTCCCATTTCGCTTGACAAAAACAGCAGATCTCCCAACTCCAGGAGAACTTGACCAAGGGTCGCCAAACGATGCAGCCTGGCTAACTGCACGCTACCATCAATTGTAGTTATGGATCGCTGAGGAATTTTGAGCATGGATTTGCAAACAATTGCTACTATTCGTGAGCGTGAAATCGCTAACTACAACTATAGACTAAGTGCCCTTATATGTCATATGGGTCGATGATAGCGTGCTCTTCCATAACTGTAGCTTCGGACAATGTAACTTCTAATGAATGATCCCAAGAAACAGCATATGTGTAATTGATATGGAGTTAATATTTTTATTTTGCTCGCTTTTTTCATTACTATTAAGTCACAGATACTACTTAATAGAAAATGAATATGAGCATTCTAGAGCCAAGATCATTGCAGCTAATGATTTTATTATTTGTGGTGATGGTGGTGGATACAAAGTCTCTATTTTATTGATATGTTTTTGGGTAAAAAGCGAACTAATTAGAACTGAAGTTCGTATGTATGAACAAGATCACATTTATTTGGAAGAGTATATAGAAATACTTTATTGTAGGTCAAATAATAAAATCGTTATCCTAAATACTGGCAATGAACTTGATTTTCAGTCCAGAAATTTATTCTTTGTTTTCGTATTTTTTTATATACTATTTTTGTTAAGCATATTATTATAGGCTTCAGACAGCATGGCGGCAACCAGTGCCGCAATCTTCATTCGTCTCAGCCATAAGCTCTAACACAAATGAAAGCCAAATGGAGCACTGCTTATAGCCGAAGATTGTAGGTACACTCTCAGATTTAGACTCATCATGGTCGTTATATATGAATCATGGTTGTGGATGCTCACATGGATAGTCTCAGTGCAAGCAGATTCATCAGAATCCTTACCGATGCGCGTTTGCCTTCTTCATATAATAAGATTACAGGTGATGAATTGGCCACGACCATGGCAACCATAGCTGTCGAAACCTTGTAGCTTGACAGGAAAATACTCTGGATGGATAGAATGCGAAGTGGGAATGTACTTGCTCAAAATGAAGCCGGTGGTGGTTATCGGCTTAGTTGGTAAGGAGGTAGTGGGCATAATATGACATCCGGCAGTAACAACTTAACCTGCATCCATCCACCAACTAAACATTTAGGGGGTGCTACCCAGAGGGTACCCAGGATGAAACCCCCCCTGGGCGGGAGGCGAATCACAAAGTACCCAATTTATCTCAATAAACCCCGCACCCCAACCGCCGCTCAGACGTGACAAATCAAAAAGCACCCAAACATCCTAAAGAAAACCCGCATAGTTCCCCAGCGCGCCACTCAGGCTGGCAAATCAAAAAGCACCCAATTATCTCAATCAGACCGCCCAAACCGCCAGAATTATCGGCGGTTGCGCGATCCCCATTCGCGAATCTTCGTTTACAATGGGGCGAAATCCCCACTGTGCTAGGAGGCGCTATGCGTGTTGTCGCGATGATTATGGCTGGCGGTGAAGGCACTCGGCTGAGTGTGCTGTCCGAGAAGCGGGCCAAGCCCTCGGTGCCGTTTGCCGGCAAATACCGGATCATTGATTTTACGCTCTCGAACTGCGTTAATTCGGGCATTTTCGATGTGGCGGTGCTGACCCAGTATCGACCGCACTCGCTCAACGAACACATTGGGATCGGCAAGCCCTGGGACCTCGACCGCAACCGCGGCGGCGCGAAGCTGCTCCAGCCCTACCAGGGGCGCGACGACCAGAGCTGGTACAGCGGCACCGCCGATGCCATTCTCCAGAACATCAGCTATATCGAAGACCAGCGCGCCGACCTCGTGCTGATTCTCTCCGGCGACCATATCTACAAGATGGACTACCGCGACATGATCGCCACCCACCTCCGCCAGCAGGCCGACCTGACCGTGGCGGTCATGCACGTGCCGCTGGGGCAGACCGACCGCTTTGGGATTATGACCACCGATGCGGCCGACCGCGTCGTCGAGTTTAGCGAAAAGCCCAAGGCCCGCGACAAGGGCACCCTGGCCTCGATGGGCATCTATATCTTCGATGCGAATATGCTGATCCAGCGCCTGCGCCAGACCAGCGCCGAGTTTCCCTCGCTGGACTTTGGCAAACACGTCATCCCGACAATGATCGCCAAGGACCAGGTGTTCGCCCACCCGTTTGACGGCTACTGGGTCGATGTTGGGACGGTCGACTCGTACTGGGAGACCAGCATGGAGCTGCTCGACCCGGCCTGCACCCTCGATCTGTTCGATGACGATTGGCGGATCCACACCCGCTCCGAGGAGCGCCCGCCCGCCAAGCTTGGCCCGCAGAGCCACGTCCAGGGATCGATGGTCTGCAACGGGTGTGTGGTGCGCGGCACGGTCGAGCACTCGGTCCTCTCGCCGGGCGTGTATATCTCGCCGGGCGCGGTGGTGCGCGACTCGATCGTGATGACCGATACGTGGATCGGCCCCGGCGCGGTGCTGGACCGGGTGATCGTGGATAAAAATGTGGTGGTTGGGGCCAATGTCCAGCTTGGCTTCGGCGACGACAATCCGCCCAACCGCGCCCAGCCCGACAAGCTCACCACCGGTATCACCGTGGTCGGCAAGGGCGCCCATATTCCCGCCGGAATCCACATCGGTCGCAATGTCGTGATCAACTCCGACCGCGATGAGGATGCGTTTCACGGCGATGTGGCCAGCGGAGAATCGATTTGACGAGTGGCTAGTAGCTGGCAGCTAGTAGCTAGTGAGCCTGTTAACGAGTGGCTAGCAGCTGGCCGCTAGTAGCTAGTGAGCCTGGTTTGGGGCTTCCTGAAGCTTTGTGGCCCGATCGACAGTAGCTACCAGCTACTAGCGGCCAGCTACTAATTTTGATAATTCCTAAGACCTTAATACTAGCTACCAGCTACTAGCTACTAGCTACTAATCAAGGAGCAACGATGCGTGGTGTTTTGGCGCTGATTATGGCAGGCGGGGCGAGTCCGGCGTTGAGCGTGCTGACCAGTGGACGGTCGGCAGCGGCAGTGCCGTTCGCCGGCAAATATCGGATCATTGATTTTACGCTCTCGAACTGCGTTAACTCGGGGATCTACGACGTCGGGGTGCTGACCCAGCACTATCCGCGCTCGCTGCACGAGCATATCGGGGTTGGCAAATCGTGGGATCTCGACCGGCTGCAGGGCGGCGTGCGGGTGCTGCATCCGTGGCCCACGCCCGACGGCGGCGGATGGCAGCGTGGGACCGCCGACGCCATCCGCTATCACCTCGACATCATCGAGGAGCGCCCGGTCGACACGGTGGTGGTGCTGGCCGGCGACCACGTCTACAAGATGGACTATCGTCCGCTGCTGCAGACCCACCGGGTACGCGGCGCCGATGTGACCGTTGGCGTGCACACGGTGCCGCCCCACGAGGCCTATCGCTATGGCATGGTCACCACCGACGGCGACGGGCGGGTCACGCGCTTCGAGGAGAAGCCGCGGCGCACCAACAGCACCCTGGCCTCGATGGGCATCTACGCCTTCCGCAAGCAGTACCTCGTCGATCTGCTGA
>JACCRK010000354.1 GCA_013813565.1 Herpetosiphonaceae bacterium | reverse complement strand
GCAGCAGATCGCCCCGCCGCACGCTGGCCACTGTGTGCATATTGCCCGCCGCTGGATCGTCGGCCACGTTGACCAGGCAGCGAGCTGGCGCTTCCGTGGCGATCGCGGCGTTGACGCGGTGGTCGCTGGTGGCGACAATCAGTAGGGCGGCCTCGGCGCTGTCGCCAGGCTGGTAGGCGCGGGCGATATGCTCGATCTGCCCATCGGCGGACCACGCGGCCAGCTGGGCTGTCAGCGTCGGGCTGATCACGCTCGGCCAACCACCGCCAGCGATCAGCTCGCCGACCTTGCGCTCGGCGACTGCGCCGCCACCAACGACGACGCAGCGCATCTGGTCAAGCCGGGTCAGCACCAGCGGGTAGGTGGCTACTCGGCGGCCACCGCCGTGCGGGTCTTGTTCCACGAACCCTCCTCGGTCCACACGCCCGCCGCGCCATCGACATCGCCGAAGCCGAGGAACGTGCGCAGCTGGTCGTTATCCTGCCCCTGCACCCAGGCCCGGAAGGACTCGGCGGGGCTGTGGCGGCGGGCCAGATACGTGCGCAGCAGGTGCTCCAGGCGGTCCGGCAGCTCGCTGAAGGGTACCTTGGTCGCCACCCGGCGGGCGATCGTGGCCTCGTCGCCCAGCGCGCCGCCGAGCAGAATATCGGCTGCGGTTAGCTTGGGGCCGCCGGCGGGGTTGCGAATCAGCCCGCCCTGCAGCCCAATATCGGCGATGCTGTGCTGGCTGCAGGAGTGCGGGCAGGCCGAGAGATGCAGCCGAATCGGCACATCCAGCGTCAGCCGCTGATCAAGCTCCTCGGCCAGCTCCCAGGCGGCGCCCTTGGTCTCGATGGTGGCAAACACACAGTAGGGCAGCCCGGTGCAGGCTACGACGTGGCGCTGCAAGGTCGGGGCGGCCGGCTGGAGCTGCCGGAGCAGCGGCTCGGCCAGCAGAGCGGGCAGCTGCGCCTCAGGGATATGCGGCAGCAGCAGATTCTGATTCTGGGTCAGGCGAATCTCGCCGGTGCCATAGACCCGCGCCAGCCGCACCGCCTCGGTCAGCTGGGCCGCCGAGATGCGCCCGGTGGGCACCAGCAGCCCGACCCAGAACAGCCCAGCCTGCTGCTGCGGGTGGACGCCAACCACATCGCCGGTGTAGATCGACTCGGGCACATCGCTGGCGCCGCGCAGGAGCGGCCGCCCGACATAGCGCTCGACCTCTGCGCGGAAACGCTCGGCGCCCCAGTCGGCGATCAGGAACTTCAGCCGGGCGTGGTTGCGCTTCTCGCGGTAGCCGAAGTCACGGTAGACCAGGGTGACAGCGCGGGCGATATCAACCACCTGCTCAACATCGCCGGGCACAAACACATCCAGCGCCACCGCCAGATGCGGATCGTGCGACAGGCCGCCGCCGACCCAGACATTGAAGCCCGCCACCGGCGCGCCATCGATCACGGCGCGGGCGGGCGTGAAGGCCAGGTCGTTGATCGCGGCCTGAGTCGCGTCCAGCCCGCTGCCTGCCACCGAGACTTTGTACTTGCGCGGCAGGTTCGAGTACTCGCGGTTGAAGGCGAAGTGGTCGTTGAGGGCGTAATAAAACGGGCGCGGGTCGATCCACTCGTCGGTGACGATCCCGGCAACCGGGCTGCTGACCACATTGCGCGGGATATCGCCACAGGCGCCGACCGAGGTCAGGCCGACCCGCTGCAGCGCGTCGAACACCGTCGGAATATCCTTAAGCGCGATCGTGTGGAGCTGAAACGTCTGACGGGTGGTAAGCTCCAGCCGGCCGGGGGCCACGGTCGTGGCCAGCTCGGCGATGGCCTCGCCCTGCTCGGCGGTCAGAATGCCGCCAGGCAGCCGGACGCGCAGCATAAAGTGGCCGTCCTTCGGGCGGTCGTGATACAGGCCGTACCATTTGAAACGGTCCATATCCGACGATGTCACCGCCTCAACATCGCCGCCCTCGGCGTAGCGATAGATATCGGCGAGCACCTCCAGGCCATCTTTTTCCAGTTTTTCCAGCTCGAACTTGCTTAACACTTGAGTGGTCATAAAGTCATCCTCAGATTCAGATCAAAGGCCGGTTGGCGGTGAGATAGCCACGCTCTTCCAGGGCAGCCAGGATCCGCTCAAGGCTGACGCCCAGCGGCTCGCTGGCCGTGTTGACGGTCACCTCGGGGGCAAGCGGCGCCTCATACGGGTCGGAGACCCCGGTGAAGTGAGGGATTTCGCCGGACAGGGCTTTGGCATACAGGCCTTTAACATCGCGCTCGATACATGTCTCCAGCGGACAGTCAACAAACACCTCGAAGAAACGCTCGGTGCTGCTGCGCACCTCGTCGCGCACCGACTGGTAGGGCGAGATCGCGGCGGCAATCGCCACCCCGCCGTGGCGGGCGACCAGATCGCAGACCCAGCCGATCCGCCGGATGTTGGTGTCGCGATCGTCCTTCGAGAAGCCCAGGCCCTTTGAGAGGTGGGTGCGCACGACATCGCCATCGAGCACCTCAACCCGCTGCCCGCGCTCCTGGAGCACCGCGGTCAGCGCCTCAGCCAGCGTCGATTTCCCCGCGCCCGAAAGTCCAGTCAGCCAGATCGTATATCCAGTGGTCATTGTTGCCTCCATTTTAGTAGCTAGTAGCTAGTAGCTGGTAGCTAGTGATGTAGTTCTCAGTAATCCGTGCATTGTGGTCGTAGTTACTAGCTGCTAGCTATGTTATCTCTTTACGTTACCAAGCACCATTTGAGCGATTCGTAGGTACATCTACTCAAAATAAGGTGCTAACCTTGTAAACCATTACACCTAACTACTAGCTGCTAGCTACCAGCTACTAGCTACTAGCGCCTACCCGTGCAGCCCGCACTCAGTCTTGGCGAAGCCGGCCCAGCGACCGCTGCGCGGATCGCCGTTCAGCGGGTGGCTGGTGCAGGTGTGGCAGCCGATGCTGGTGTAGCCCTGGTTGAGCAGCGGGTTGTAGGGAACGTCGTGCTCGTTGATGTAGCGCCAGATATCACGCTCGGTCCAGGTCGCCAGCGGACAGATTTTGACCAGGCTATGCTTGCTATTCCACGCGACAACCGGCGTGCTGGCGCGGGTGCTGCTTTGATCGCGGCGCAGGGCGGTCATCCAGGCGGCGTAGGGCTTCAGCGCGCGGGCCAGCGGCTCGACCTTGCGGATTGCGCAGCAGCGATCGGGGTCGTGGGCATACAGGTCGGGGCCGTGCTGGGCAGCCTGCTGATCGAGCGTGATCGTTGGGCGAATCCGCTGTACCGCAATGCCGTAGTGCCGCTCGACAGTGTCGATTAGGCTGTAGGTCTCATCGAACAGCACATCCGTATCCAGCACCAGCACCGGAATATCGCGATTGACCCGCAGCATCACATCCAGCAGCACCATTCCAGAGGCGCCGCTAAATGAGCAGGTCAGGGCGAGATTTGGCGCATACGTTGTGGCAGCCCAGCGAATGATCTCAGCGGGAGAGGCCGGCTCAAGCAAGCCGTTTAGGTGGGTGAAATCTGGCGAAGCGGACGAGTGGATGGACATAGAAAAAGCCCTCATCTATCAAAAGATGAGGGCCGGGCATGCCAAATTGAGATGCTGTAGGCTCTCATCTTTCAGACAATCACTGTCGGAATTAGCACCATAACACGCTGTTTGGTTGCTGGAGCTTCACAGGGCCGTTCCCTCTGCTCCTCTTGATGAAAGGTTTATATTTATTTATGTCAGTATATATAACATACTTGATTAACAATGTCAACAATGTTTGCTTAAAAAATTAAACAATTCGTATGATCTAGGCTCGCTGATCAGGATTGGCCTGATCAGCGGGCCTAGCCACGGCCACAGCACGGCGCTAGAATCACTGCACCCGCTCAAAGGTATACTTGCTCAGCCCGGCATCGAGCACCAGCTCCGGCTGGTCGGTGGTGCTGCGCTGAAGCTGGACTGGGCTGCCGCTGCCGGGGCCCATAATATAGCCATCCTCCGCCCCCAGCTCGTCCAACACCGCCTTAAGCTGCGCCCGAAATTCCCCAACATCCAGCGTGAGTTGGCCATCGGTCAGGGCCAGGGTGATTTCACCTAAATCGGGATGGGTATAGGCGCCGAGGAACGGCTCCAGCGCCGCGCTATCCAGCGTGTCGGTGATCTGTTTGCTGAGCGCTAATGCTCAAGAGTAGTTAATATTTTAGCGCAGTAATGTAGTACTATGATTGCCGCAGAAATTTGGTAGAGAGTGAGGAGCACACTGAACGCAGCAGCGATCATCTTCTGCGCGTTTAGTGAAAATGTTGGTTTGTTCGCCCCTTTCACCACTCCTGCTTGACCACTACTGAGAGATTATCGATTGTAGAGAAAGGTTCATCGTTATGGCATCGCATCTTCCTATTCGTTGGCTGACCCTTGTCGTCCTCATCGTTACATTAGCCAGCCTTGGAGTCAGCACCCAAAGTCAGGTCGCAACTGTCGAGGCAGGCTTGAACACCCGCGATTGGCAAGCGCTGCGGGAGTTGCTGCCACCATCAGCCGGCCAGCTTCCGGTTCAATCGGCCTACCTCAAAGCCTCCAATACGCAAAGCGAAGACCTCTTCGGCTACGCGGTCGCAATTGATGGCGATACTGTGGTGGTCGGGGTTAATCAGGAGGATAGCGCCGCAATTGGAGTTGATGGCAACCAGCAGGATAACAGTGCCGACGGTGCTGGCGCGGTCTATGTGTTTGTGCGCAGCAACGCCCAGGGGGCACCCGCCTGGAGCCAGCAGGCCTACCTCAAAGCCTCTAATACCGACGCTGGAGACAATTTCGGCTACGCAGTTGCGGTTGACGGCGACACCATCGTTGTCGGAGCCTGGCGCGAGGCCAGCGCAGCGACGGGCGTGAATGGCAATCAGCAGGATAACACTGCCTTTGGGTCAGGTGCCGCGTATGTGTTTGTACGCAGCAACGCCCAGGGGGCACCCGCCTGGAGCCAGCAGGCCTACCTCAAAGCCTCCAATACCGACGCTGATGTCGGCGATCAGTTCGGGGCAGCGGTCGCGATCGATGGCGATACGATCGTGGTTGGCGCCTATGGGGAGGAAAGCGGCGCATCAGGGGTGAACGGCAACCAGCAGGAGAACACCGCCCCTATGGCCGGCGCGGCCTACGTGTTTGTGCGCACAAATACCGCCTGGATCCAGCAGGCCTACCTCAAAGCCTCCAATCCTGAGGCCAATGACATATTTGGTCTTGCGGTTACGGTTGATAGCGATACGATTGTGGTTGGCGCGTACATCGAGGATAGCGCTGCAACGGGTGTAGATGGCAACCAGCAGGATAACAGTTCCAGTGGTTCTGGGGCCGCCTATGTATTTGTACGCACAGGGACTGTCTGGAGCCAGCAGGCTTACCTCAAAGCCTCCAACACTAATAGCTTTGATCTGTTCGGCTGTTCAGTCGCGATTGATGGCGATACGATCGTTGTCGGAGCCTGGCATGAAAACAGTGGCGCAACGGGGGTAAATGGCGATCAGCAGGATACCAGTGTTGCAAGCTCTGGGGCAGCTTATGTGTTTGTGCGCACCGGCACCGTTTGGAGCCAGCAGGCTTACCTCAAAGCCTCCAACAGTGGCTATGGCGATCTCTTTGGCTCAGTTAACTTGGATGGGAATACCATCGTGGTTGGCAGTATCCGTGAGGATAGTGCGGCGACAGGTGTAAATGGCAACCAGGCGGATAATAGTTCTAGCAACGCCGGGGCCAGCTATGTGTTTACCCGTACCGGTACCGTTTGGAGCCAGCTGGCCTATATTAAAGCCTCTAACAGCGATAGCGATGATCAGTTTGGAGCTGCGGTGGCTGTCGAGGGCAGTACAATAGTTATCGGGGCAACCACAGAGGCTAGCTCGGCAATCGGAGTTGATGGCAACCAGCAAGATAACACAGCGTTCAATGCTGGCGCAGCCTATATCTTAACAATCCCACCAGCAATCCAAACCACCACAGCCTACCTGCCAATGGTCATGAGCTCTGGTATGCCCGACCTGATCGGAAGCATCGCCCTCAGCCCTGACACCAGCGTGTTTGCCGCTGGCGCTGCGGTTCAGGTGACTGTGACAATTACCAACACTGGTGATGCGCCCTCGCCAGCCGCCTGGGCTGACCTGTACATTAACCCGAACACCCCGCCCACCGCGCCAAACACGCCATGGAACCAGACCTGTACGTTAAGTCCCTGCACCGGGATTGCCTGGGTAATCCCGGCGCTCGCACCAGGTGACCATGTGACCCTTACCTCGACAGTGGGAAGCTATGCTGACGACTATACTATCTGGCCGGGATTCTTCATTGCTGGCACTACCGACCTGTATCTGTATGTCGACAGTTATAATGAGGGGAACGCTAGCGGAGCCGTAGTTGAGCGCGATGAGCAGAACAACCGCGCCGAAATCCACGGTCTGACTGTGATCGGCCGCATCCCTGCCTGGTCACCCGATCTCCTTCCGGCAGATATCCCGATCCGACCCGCCGCATCCATGGAGCGTTAACGAAAACAGGTTCAGTCGATAGGCTCAGCCAGCGATTCGTCCCTGGCTGACCTCGGCTGCCTATCATGGCGGCCTCCGGAGCTGGAACGTGAAAGAGCGCTGATGTTCAGTCACGGCTCATTGCGTGGATGGGCAGGATTCCCCACCGGGCGATGTGGGCTGGCACAGCGTGGTGCCCTGGAGACAGTCCTCCAGCCGCACACAGCGACACGCCAGCAGCGACTGCAGGATGGTCTGCATATCCTGGGCGCGCTGGAGCATCACTTCGACCTCGCGCAGCTTGCGCTCGGCCAGCTGGTGCCAGCGATCGCTCACCGGCGTCTCCGCGCTGAACCCATGGAATAGCTCGTTGATCTCGGCAATGCTCATCCCGGCCTGCTGCGCCACCTGGATCAGCTGGAGCACCTGGACCACCTGCGGCCCATAGCGCCGGCGGCCGCTGACCCGCGCCGGGGCCGGGAGCAGCCCAATGCTCTCGTAGTAGCGGATCGCGGACGTCCGAATGCCCGCCTGGCGCGCCACCTCGCCAATTGCCAGATTTTCCATCAATCCACCTCATTACCGCTTGACTTAAAGTCCACTTGAAATGATATCGTCAAACTGATCAATTAGCAAAGGAGAGCATCATGCTCAATCTCATGCGCGAATGCGCGCCCTGGCTGACCTTGAAGCGGGCGATCGTCATCGGCGGGGCGCTGCTCGGCATCGCTCTAATCAGCGGACTGGAGGGTCGTCTGGTGGCGCTGCTCGGCGCAACCCCGCTGATCGCACTGCTGGTCTGCCTGATCCCATGCGCCATTCCGCTGCTGCTGCTCCGGCGGTCGGCCAAAAACCGCGCCGCACCTGCCGCCCAATGCGGGTGTGACACCTGTGGTGAGGTGTCAGGGGTGCGCGATTAGGGTTTCGGGATACATTCAATTTGAAAGGATAGCGACCATGACCACTTTTAATCAGCCGTTGATCACAGCGCCGCCCGAATCTGCGATCGCCTGCAATCTCGCGGCTATTCCGGCCGACGAGCGGGCCGCGCATACGGTGCGGGCGGCTAGCCTGCTCTTCGACAGCGCTGCCACGCGCACCGATCTCCCTGATGGCGCCATCTGGCAGTTCCCGATCGAGCGGTACGCCGACGTGGTGCGGTTCATCGCCAACGAGCGCCGCTGCTGCGCGTTCTTTAGCTTTGTGCTGACCATCCTGCCCGAGCGGGCCGGCGTGCAGCTTCAGATCACCGGCAGCGCCACGGTGGCGGCATTTTTGCAGGCCGAGCTGGCCCAGCACGGGATTCCGCTGCCAGGCGCCACCGCAATCCTCCCGGCCGGCGATCACGCCGACTATCCGGTGGTCTGCGACCTCACCACCCTCACCCCGGAGGAAAATATCGCCATCGCCGACCTCGCCAAGCGCCTCCTGTGTACGGACTATGCTGAGCGACAGGAGCTGCCCGATGGCTACGTCTGGCGGTTTGCGCCGGATGAGTACGAAGCGCTGGCGCGGTTTATCGAGGCCGACAGCCGCTGCTGCGCCTTTCTGACCCATCGTCTGGCGGTGGCGGCCGAGGGTGGATCACTGTGGCTGTCGATCACCGGCAGCGCGACGGCCAAGGCGGCGGTGGGGGCCGATCTCGAGCGCCTGCACGAGGAGATCGCCCAGGCCACCCCATCATCTTGAGCCAGCGCAGCGATCTCCCTGGCATTCAGGGTAGAATCGGCGGTGCTCAGTATATAAACGTGGGGCCGATGCGTTCTCGATACGCACAGTCATTATCCTTCCACAACATCGATTTTAGGGGGTCCAGGGGGATGAGAACCCCCTGACGCCCAAGGGGCACCCGCCCTCCGGCGGAGGGACCGGGTGCCCGGGGTGCCCTTTGGGCGCCAGGTGGCGAATCACAAGAATTCGATTATTCAGGTGGCAAATCACAGAAAACCGATGAACACCTAAGCCGTAATACCGTTTAATACGTGAATCGAGCAAGGTTTTAACCTCACCCCGGCGCTTCGCGCCACCACACCCGCAAGCGGGTACCCGCCCCGTGCGATGGAGAGGGGGAGAACAGATTCTACGGGCTTATTTAAACGGTATTGCGCCTAAAGCCTAATGCAAGCGTGGGTCATCAATGCGATGCTCCCGAGAAGATGAGGATGTCGATGCGCATACTTGGGTCGATCGGCGCGTTTTTGCTCGCCGGGCTGTGTGAAATTGGCGGCGGCTATCTGGTCTGGCTCTGGATCAGAGAGCGCCAGAGTGTCTGGCTGGGCCTGCTCGGCAGCCTCCTGCTGATCCTGTACGGCGTTATCCCGACGCTCCAGCCGGCCTCGTTTGGCCGCGTCTATGCGACCTACGGTGGCATCTTCGTCGTTCTATCGCTGCTGTGGGGCTGGCAGATCGATCACGTCCCGCCTGATCGCGCCGATCTGCTGGGCGGGGCCATCGTCCTGATCGGGGTGGCCATCATAATGTACTCTCCGCGAGGCTAGATGGCCTGCCATTGCCCAGCATAACCCGCTTGACGAAACCAAACTCCTCACCTATAATCCAACTGGTCAGACCACTTACCAGTTGGATTATATGAACCTACTAACCGCGCCTCAAAAACCAGCCGAGTACGCCGAAGACGCGCTAATCAGCGCCATTCTTGATGGCACCTATCCGCCGGGGACACCGCTGCCGGCCGAGCGCGAGCTGGCCAGCCAGCTGGGTGTGACTCGCCCGACCGTGCGCGAGGTACTCCAGCGGCTGAGCCGCGACGGCTGGCTGATGATCCGCCAGGGCAAATCGACCCAGGTCAACGATTTCTGGCGCGACGGCGGCCTCAACGTGCTGAGCGTGCTGGTGCGCCACCAGAGCCAGCTGCCGGCCGACTTTATCCCCAACCTACTGGCGGTGCGGCTTGATCTGGCGCCGTCGTATGCGCGGGCGGCGGTGCGGCACAGCCCGGCGGCGGTGGCGGGCTACCTGGCCGGCTGGACGGCGCTGCCTGACACCGCCGAGGCGTTCGCCGCCTTCGACTGGGGCCTGCATCGCGCCCTGACCATCGCCGCCAGCAACCCAATCTATACCCTAATTCTGAATGGCTTTGCCGGATTCTACGAGCAGATGGCCCGCCAGTACTTTGAGTCGGCCGCCGCCCGCGCCGCATCGCGCCAGTTTTATGCCGCGCTGCACGCCGCCGCCCAGGCCAACGCCGCCGATGCGGCCGAAGCGATCACCCGACAGGTTATCGAGGCCAGCATCGAGTTCTGGCGCCATGTGAAGAGTGAGCCTAGCCGCTCCTAAAGGATATGTTATGCGCCGTTGGAATGGGTGGGGCGATGAAGCCCACCACTATCATGTGTCCGCCACGCTCAACACCCTGCTCACGAGCCTGATTGGCCCGGCCAGCCCGCCCCGCGATGTGACATTGGCCGAGGTTGCCGCGACCGTACCAGACTCACGTCTGCCCGCCCATCGACTGATCACCGCCGATCCGGCGACTCGCGTGCGCCATGCCCGTGGGCAAAGCTTCCCCGATCTTGTCGCCACCCGCAGCGGCCAGTTTGGCGCATTCCCCGATGGGGTGGCCTTTCCGCAGAGCAGCGACGATGTGTCGAGTCTGATCAGCTATGCCCGCGAGCACGACGTGCGGCTGATTCCCTACGGCGGCGGCACCAGCGTCGCCGGCCACATCAACCCAGGCCCAGGCGCCGCCCCGGTGCTGACGGTCAATCTCAGCCGTCTGAATCGCCTGATGCTGCTCGACGATCGCGAGCAGCTGGCCACCTTCGGCGCCGGTGTCGCCGGCCCTGACCTGGAGGCGCAGCTGCGGGCACGCGGCTACACGCTCGGCCATTTCCCCCAGTCATTTGAGCTTTCCACCCTCGGCGGCTGGATTGCGACCCGCTCCAGCGGGCAGCAGTCGCTGGGCTTCGGGCGGATTGAGCAGCTCTTTGCCGGCGGGCGGGTCGAGTCGCCAGCGGGACGACTGGATCTCCCCACGTTTCCAGCGTCGGCGGCCGGCCCCGACCTGCGCGAGCTGGTGCTTGGCTCCGAAGGACGCATGGGCATTATCACCGAGGCGGCGGTGCGGATTCGGCCGGTGCCCAGCGTCGATACGTTCCACGCGGTGTTTTTCCCAACCTGGGAGCAGGCCCACACCGCCACCCGCGCCATCGTCCAGACCAGGGTGCCGCTCTCGATGCTGCGGCTCAGCACGCCGACCGAGACCATGACTAACCTGGCGCTGGCCGGCCAGCAGCGGCTGATCGGGCTGCTGGAGCGCGGCCTGTCGCTGCGCAAGATCGGCGCCGAAAAATGTATGCTGCTGATCGGCCTGATGGGCAGCAAAAAACAGGTCAAGCTCAGCCGGGACGTGGCGCTGGAGATCGCCCGGCAGCACGGCGGCGTCCATCTTGGGCCGCTGCTAGGCCGGATGTGGCAAAAAGGTCGCTTTCGGGCGCCCTATCTGCGCAACGAGCTGTGGGAACGCGGCTACGCGGTCGATACGGTCGAGACGGCGACGACCTGGCGCAATCTGCCGACGCTGCTGGCCGGGCTGGAGGACTCGCTGCACCATGCGCTTGACGAGCAGGGCGAGCGGGTCCACGTCTTCAGCCACCTGTCGCACACCTACCCGACCGGCTCCAGCATCTACACAATCTATGTGTTTCGCCTGGGCGCCGACGCCGACGCGACCCTACGCCGCTGGGAGCTGCTCAAAACCGCCGCCAGCAGCGCGATCGTCCGCCACGGCGGCACGATCAGCCACCAGCACGGCGTCGGCGTCGACCACGCGCCGTACCTGGAGGCCGAGAAAGGGCCGCTGGGGATGGCAGCGATCCGCAATCTGACCACGACGTTTGATCCAGCGGGCCTGATGAATCCCGGCAAGCTGGTTGTGCCGTAGAGCTTCGGGGTAATGCGAAATGGCTTTATTCGATCCACGACACCCGCGTGCGGGTACCCGACGAAGGATCACGAAGAGGATTGCTAGCGGGCGTCCCCATGGTGGGTGGAACGGCAGCGGGATTCGGGTTCTTCGTGGATCATAACTTACGCTGAAATGGAACCTATTATGACAAACACGAGACAGACATCGCGCGATAGCCGCTGGGCTACGCTTGAGCAAGAGTGGGATGTGATTGTGGTTGGCGGCGGCATCACCGGCGCCGGCATTCTGCGCGAGGCGACGCGGGCCGGCCTGCGGGCGCTGCTGATCGAGCGGCAGGATTTCGCCTGGGGAACCTCCAGCCGCTCCTCGAAGCTGGTCCACGGCGGCCTGCGCTACCTGGCCCAGGGCCACCTGCAGCTGACCCGCGAGTCGGTGGCCGAGCGCGAGC
>JACCRK010000338.1 GCA_013813565.1 Herpetosiphonaceae bacterium | reverse complement strand
GCGTCAGCTCCAGCGACCCGCTCAGAGTCTGGCCAATTTCATCGAGCAGCGTCAGCTCACGAATCTGATCGATCAGCTGCGCATCATCGCTCAAGGTGGTCAGGATGGCGGCGGTCTGCAGCGCCACCGGCAGCAGCAGGGCGTCGCTGGACCGGGCTTTGGGCAGGGCAATCCAGCCGCGCAGCGTCCCGTGGAGCAGCGGCAGCAAGGTCCAGGTCTGACCCTGCCAGGTGTGGCTGATGACTTTTCCCGTCGCAAGCAGCTGCTGGTCGGTAACCGACGGCACGATCTCCAGCGTGGTTGGCAGCGCCAGCTCAGGCGGGCCGCGCCAGATCAGATGATAGGTCGGATCGTTGCGGAAGGTTTGGAATATCGCGGTCAGACATTCGTGGACCGTGCCCAGGCTCGTGGCGGTTGCAAGTTGAGGCAGCCACTCGGTCAGGAGCGACACAACAGTCTTTGAGTTGAGGGAGGTTGGGCTTAACATATACACATTTTCGGTTAAATGTCTGCTGTATCTTACCAAAGCATGCGTCTTTTGACAAAGCCCGCCGTTTGGTCGAGAGGCTAAGGGGTAGAAATTAGGGATTAGCCCACTCTAGTGCCGTAAAGCTGGTGTGTCTGTCGCAGTAAAGATGCCGCTTGAGTGGGTACTACAGGCCAGGGTGTTTTAGCCGTGGATGCTGCCCGGCTCCCAGATCACTAGCTGCTCGTCCTCCCGCAACACTGCTTAGGGCGCTGTCGTTCCGGCCAATGGCGGATAGATAGCGCCCTAAGCGGTGTCGTTCACGCTGTACCAGCCGCGCCGGGGCTAGCTGATCGTGGCCAGGGCGGCCTCGTAGTTCGGCTCCTGCATCTGGTCGGCGACATACTCGGCGTAGGCGATCCGGTCGTCGCGGTCGATCACAAAGACGGCCCGCTGGAGCATGCGCCACTCCTTGAGCAGCACGCCGTAGTCCTGGCCGAACTGCTCGCTGCGATGGCCCGACAGCATGGCGTGGGTGATGCCCTCGCTGGTCTGCCAGCGCGCCTGGGCGAAAGGCAGGTCCATGCTGACGGTGTAGACGGTGACGTCGGCGGGCAGGTTGGCGCGCACCGCCTCCCACTTGTGGGTCTCGACGTGGCAGACCGGCGTGTCCAGCGAGTTGACCACATTCAGCAGCCGGACCGTCCCCGCCGAGTCGGCCAGCTGGACCTGGTGCATCGCCCCGGCGGCGGGGTCGAACGAGTCCAGGGTAAAGTTGGGCGCCGGGCTGCCGGGCTGGAGCTTGGCGCCGACGACGGTCAGCTGCTCGGCGAACTCAAAGGCCTCACCAGTTCGTTCAGTCATGGGGCAGGTTCTCCTTCGATATGGGCTAAAGAATCACCAGAGGATTGTATTACAGGACTGGTAGCTGCCGCTAGAGCTGCTTTTCATAGATATGGCGGGTTCCAGTGGCGCGCATGCCGCAGGCGGCGTAGAGTTTGTCGGCGCCGGTCTGGCTTTGGGCATCGACATCAAGCGTGACGCTGGAGATGCCTGCCTCGGCCAACGCCGTAAAGGCGCGCTCAAGCAAGGCCCGGCCAATCCCCCGGCCGCGCCACTCCCGGCGCACCCCCAGATGCTGCACAATCCCGACCTGCTCATCGACAACCCGCTGGACGTACACCCCGCCGACAATCGTCGCGCCAGCGCGGGCGACAAAGCACATAGCTGGGTCGGCCAGCATCCGCGCCGCCCAGCTATCAAACGGGGTTGGCTGGGCATAGCCTTTATCCTGCGAGGCGGCCTCATCAGCCTGATAGGCGGCCTCGTCGTCCTGGCCGACCATAAACGGGCTGATCGCAACCTGCTCCGGCACCACCACCGCCGTGTAGCCGGGCGGCAGCGTGATCGTCATGGTCTGAAACGCGATCCTCAGGCGATATCCCCGCTCCTCAAGCGCCGGTCTGGCGGGGCTATTGGTGACGGTGGCCTGAATGGTGCGCGGCGCGGCGCCGGCGGCCGTGCGCTCAATCTGCTCGAGGAGCAGCGCTTCGAGGCGCTGGTCTCGCGCCGCCGGGCTGGTGTGGAGCGCTGCGCGAATCGTGGTGCCGTCGGCCTGCGGGCGGGCCTGCACATAGGCGTAGGCCAGCAGGAGCTGCGACCGCTCGATCAGGCAGGTGCTTTGCCCGAGGTCGGCCCGCCCCCAGAGATCCTGCAGATCGCTTCCCGAGATCACTGGCTCGCCGTAGTCGGCCCCGTAGTGCTGCTGGATGAGCCGCAGGACAGCCGGGAAATCTGTCGGCTGGGCCGGGCGGACGACCAGCGTCTGATCTGTCATAAAATGCCTCCTGGTCTGCTAAAAACTGAGGCAATAGCGTAGCACGGCTGGCTGGGCGAGGCAATGATAGTGGGCTGAGGGGCAAAAATCGCCTCGACAAAAGAAAATGTCGAGGCGACTTTGTGAATGATTAGGTTTATTGTTAGCAGGGTGGATCAGACATCAAGGATAAGTCGTATCCCTTGTTCAATCTCGGCAAGCAGTCGATCCGACACATGACCAGCATACTCGTCAAGCACTACCTTATCAACCGTGATAATTTGCGATACGTTGGCCACTGAGTCTTTGGGTAATCCGGATTCGGCAGCAGGTATCAAGACGTTTCCTGGTGCGCTGGCAAGCCGAAGATTGCTCGAAAGCACAATCGCGATCACCGTTGCAATTCGACTGCGCGTAAATGCATCCGCTTGAATGAGCAAAACCGGTCGCCGAAAACCTGGCTCAGAGCCTTCTGGCGCTGGTAGATTAGCCCACCAGATCTCGCCGCGCTGCATTACCAGTCTTCTTTCGTCAGTGCCTGGGCCTGAAGATCACGCAGCGCGGGATCAAGTGCGCTGGATTCCTCGGCATAGAGCTGGTTCAGCTCGTCGGTGACTGTTGCGTAGCGGTGGGCGTGGAGAAAATAGGCCAGCGCCTGGGCGTAGAGTTCGCTGCGTGAAAGGCCTTTGTCGCGGGCGTATTCTTCTGCCGCTGTGAAAAGCGGGTCGGGGAGTGAGATTGCTGTTTTCATTGCTTGAGTATAACTATTGTTATACTAGCTGTCAATTGGTGGGTTGGTGTTTCTTGTGGAATCATTGGGTACTTTTGATTCGCCACTCGCCCAGAGGGCACCCGGTCCCTCCGCCGGAGGGCGGGTGCCCCTTGGGCGTCAGGGGGTTTTCATCCCCCTGCACCCCCTGGGTTCCCCGCCTAGAGGCGGGGCTGGGTGCCCTCTGGGCAGGTGGGGAATCATAAAGCACCTACGATTGAAATGGAAATCCATAAACCCAACCCCCACCTCAATCCTCGAAGTCCATATCAACCTCGCTGGCGGGCTGGCGCTGGGGCTGCTCGCGCTGGGCGACGATCAGGGCGGCGGCGGCCACAGCGGCCAGGGCCTCGGCCATCTCCTGGACCTCGGCGCTGAACGCGACCAGCTCGCCGGTGTGGGGATCGTGGGCGTTGATCAGCTGGAGCACGCCGATCACGCTGCTCTGGTTGTTCTTGAGCGGAATGGTCAGGAACGAGTGCGCGCGATAGTCCATCGTCAGGTCGAAGGCCTTTGGCCCCGAGAAGTCGTACTGGGCCGCCGCCTCGGAGTAGATCTCCGCCACGTTGATCGACTGGCCGCTGTGGGCGGTGTAGGTGGTGATGTTGCGCTGGTTGGGCCGGCCGGCCGCGTCGTAGAGCGCCAGCGGCGGAATCGGCATCAGCTCGCCGTCGCTGCCGTCCAGCAGCAGCCCGAGCGAAATGTTGTGCAGCAGCACCGGGTCGAGATGCTCGTCGGCGGTGCGCAGATACAGCGTGCCGGCGTCGGCGTGGCAGAACGTCTGGGCGGCGCTGAGGATCATCCGCTGCAGGCGCGGGTAGTCCTTCTCCGCCGTCATGGCCAGGCTCAGCGGGATGATCGTGTGGGCGAGGTGGTGGGCCTGCTCTCTGGTGGCGGTGAGGTCGGTCGCGCGCTGGGCCAGCAGGGTCTCGGTGTCGCGTAGCTGGGCGGTCAGGTTGCCGATGGTGCTTGCCTGAGCCTCGGCGGTTCGCCGCGAGCGTCGCAGCGCGACATACAGCGCCAGCAGCACGGCCACCATCAATCCAGCCACAATGATCTGATTTTGGGTGCTCATATATCTGATTCCTGCTAAATTCCCGTCTCTATCGAGGTAATCCTGGTCTGCTGAGAGCGTCTGCTACCGAGGTTGGTATGAGCATACCGCAGAACGTAAAATTAGCAAGCAATGGCGGCGCGGATCGTCGGCCAGCGGTTGCGATCAGCGCTGGCTAGCTCCGCCACAAGACCGACCAACTTCCCGCCGACCTCTGCTATCTTCTAGCAAGTCACTTTATATCTAAGGAGCTGCCATGAAAGTCCTATTCCAGCTGTCCACCGTGTTCGCCGCGACGGTCGCGGGTGGTCGAGGCTAGGGAAAACGGTTTTCTCTGTTCTCTTCCCCGTGCACCAGCTTGATTTAATCTGTGCAAAAAGGGGAAACTGTGTTTCGTTTACGTCCAACGACGGTCTATTTAACGCTGCAGGCCGCTCTGGCGCTGTGTCTAACCATGATTTTTACGGTCGCGGCTGTCTACCGGGTGCAGACCGTCGGCATGAACCCGCTCCAGCTGGTGCTGGTCGGCACCGCGTTGGAGATCGCTTGTTTCTTGTTTGAGGTGCCCACCGGCGTCGTCGCCGACGTCTTCAGCCGCCGCCTGTCGATCATCATCGGGGTGTTTTTGCTGGGCGCCGCCTCGATCCTGGAGGGCTCGATCGGGCTGTTCGGGGCGATTCTGCTGGCCCAGGTCGTCTGGGGCTTTGGCTACACGTTCACCAGTGGCGCGACCGAGGCCTGGATCGCCGACGAGGTTGGCGAGGCGGCGGTCGAGCAGGTGTTTCTGCGCGGCGTGCAGGTCGGCCAGCTTGGCGCACTGCTGGGCACCGGCATCGGAGTGGCGCTGGCCAGCATCCAGCTGAACCTGCCGATCATCGTTGGCGGCGGGCTGATCGTGCTCATCGGTTTGTTTCTGGTCGTCACAATGCCCGAAAACGGCTTCAAGCCCGCCCCGCGGGAGGATCGGACAACCTGGCACACGATGGGCGCAACCTTGCGCGAGGGCGTGCGCTCGGTGCGCGGGCGGCCGCTGCTGATCACGCTGCTGGCGATCAGCGCGGTGGCCGGCATGGCCTCGGAGGGGTTTGATCGGCTGTGGCAAAACCACCTGCTGGTCAACTTCAGCTTTCCCAGCCTCGGCGGCCTCGACCCGGTCGTCTGGTTCGGCATCATCAACGCCGGGGCCATGCTGATCAGCATCGTCGCCGTGGAGGTGGTCAACCGCCGGCTGAAGGGTCGGCCGCACAACGCTGCGGTGCGGGCCCTGTTTGCCATGTACCTGCT
Source organism: Herpetosiphonaceae bacterium (assembly GCA_013813565.1). Lineage (GTDB taxonomy): Bacteria > Chloroflexota > Chloroflexia > Chloroflexales > Herpetosiphonaceae > JACCRK01. Next base: position 732 of record JACCRK010000338.1, on the reverse strand, counting down.
GCTCAGCGTCAGCGTGGTGCTGTTTGGGCTGGCGCAGCAGTTTGGGCTGGCGCTGGCGGCGTTTTGGGCCTCCACGACCCTGCGCCGGACCAGCGGGCCGCTGTACACCGCCTGGCTCAACCGCAACATTCCCTCGCAGGTGCGGGCGACGGTCATCTCGATGAGCAGCCAGTCCGATGCGCTCGGCCAGATCGTCGGCGGCCCGCTGATCGGTCTGCTGGCCACCGGGGTCTCGCTGCGGGCGGCCATGATCGTCACCGGGCTTAGTCTCGCGCCGGTGCTGCTGCTGTTTGGGCGCAAGGGCACCCTTAGCGGCGAGGAGCTGGCGCTGAGCCAGTAGCCAAAACGGGGCAGCCCGATCGTGAAAGCGGTCGGGCTGCCCCGTTTTTAGGCCTGGATTTACTCACCACTATCGATACTGCGGCTCTGCCACTCCACGGCCGGAACCAGCTCGGCCAGCCGCTGGGTGGTGACGGCGATCGCAGCCGGTGAGACATCGGCGGCCAGCCAGGCGCGACCAAGCTGCTGGGCCACCACCGCTGTCGTCCCCGAGCCACAGCACAGGTCGGCCACCAGGTCGCCAGGGCTGCTGGCGGCGGTGATGATGCGCCGCAGCAGCCGGACCGGCTTCTGGGTCGGGTAGCCGACGCGCTCGCCGGCCAGCGGGTTGATCATCGGAATATCCCAGACATCGTCGGGCGGCGTGCCGTCCGGGTGCGGCAGATACTGCTT
>JACCRK010000335.1 GCA_013813565.1 Herpetosiphonaceae bacterium | reverse complement strand
GTCAAGCCGCGACTGAATGGTGATAATCTCGGTATCCTTAATCGTCGGCATGCGGAACAGCGGGTTATCTGGGGGCAGCTCGAAGGGTGCGCCGGGAACCAGCAGCCCATCGGTATAGATAAACGTGCGCCGGCCAAACGCATCGGGGAATGGCACAATCTGCGGCGCCTCGATCGGCGCGGTCGGGCGGGGCGGGCGGGCCGGGCCAGCCAGCAGCCGGGTCACCACCGCATCCGCCAGCGTGATGATCGGCGTGGGATCGAGGGCGCCCTCAGGCAGGCGCAGCAGCGTGTCGCCCGACCGCGCTGAGCGACCAGGTGACTGCGCCAGGTACAGCGTGCCACTTTGCGGGCCAAACCCCAGCGCCGTCGTCGCGCGATCCAGCTGAATTGGCGGCAGCGTCCGGCGGGTCAGCGTATCAAACACCACCAGCGCGTTCGCCATGGACAGCACCGTCGGGCTGGCTGGCGGCAGCAGCACCCGCACAACCAGGGTGCGGCCGTCGGGCGACAGCGCCAGCAGCGGCGTGAGCTGGCTGGACTCCGGCAGGTCAATCCCGGCTGTCTCGCTGAAATTAAGATCGCCGGGCGGAATAATCTCCAGGCCGGCTCCGCCAGAGCCGCTATCGGCGAACAGCGCGTAGATCCTGCGCCGATCTGCGGCTGGAAAAACGGCCAGCGTTCCAGCGGGCAGCGCAACCCGCTCCTCGAACTGCCCTTCGATGGCGCTGCGGGCCAGCAGCTCGCTGTCGCCAGCCACATACACCCGCGAACCGCCCGGCGAAAAGAACGGCGTGTCGCGGGTGTTCCAGCCAGGCAGGGCGGATTCGATGCGCATCGAGCGGCCGGTCTGCGCGTTCAGCGCCAGCAGGGCCGGGTAGGTCGCCTGGCTGCCATCGGGGACGCGCCGCGCCATCAGCGCCGAGACCGTGCCGCCGTCGGGCGAGACCAGCAGCGTGGCCGGCCCACCCCTGGTCGGCTCGGCGATTCCGCGCAGGGTTGTGCGCCAGATCTCGGCCCCGGTCGCGGCGTCGTGGGCGCTCACATGCTCTTTGTGGGCGACAAACAGCAGCGTGCCATCGGGTGCCAGGGCGAGATCGCGCCCGCCTTCAATCGTGTAGATCAGCTGCCCCGAGTCGGCCTCGCGGGCCTGGATCTGGTCGTTGTCGGGCGTGACGGTGGCGAGATAGAGGCGCTCGGCGCTTGGGCGGGGCGGTGGGATGGGCGCGACCGTCGGTGGTGGCGCAGCGATCACGGCCGGCGGCGTGGGCGGCGCATCCAGGCTCCCGGCCCAGACCATTGTGACCAGAAACCCGGCCGCCAGCAGCACTACCACCCCGATCAGCCGCCGCCCCCAGCGCCCGCCAGGCACTGATGGGCCGCCAACACGGGTGCGGCGCTGTCGCTCGAACTGATTATCTCGCCCCATCGCGGTATCCTTTCGTCTTCACAGGGTCGGCGGGCACAGAGACCCGCCCTACAGCATCCTACATGAGCTGCTAACCGCTAGTATTGTTGCGGATCGCCTGAACCTGTACGGCGGGTCTCTACCCAGAGGGTCCCCGCCGCCGCCAACCGTCGCCATTCCGCCTACCGCTATTGGTACAGCACTAGCTACTGACAACTAGCTGCTAGCTACTCGCCCTACGGCACATACACCAGCGTGGCCGGATCGGTTCCCAGCGGGATAACCTGCTTGGCGTCAGGGAGGTTCCAGGGGTGAATCGTCAGATAGTAGCGCTCGTTGGTGAAGCTGAGGGCGACAAATGTAGCGCTGCTGGTCATATCTACGCCGACGGTCAGCGGCTCCAGAGGCACGCGCACAATGGATTTCTCGCCCATCCCAAAGATCACCGCCATATCCGGGTACAGCATCAGCAGATGCTCGCCGTGCTGTGACCACTGGAAGGCGTAGGGGTTGAGGCTGGTGCCTTCAACCAGCACCCGCTGCTCGCTGGTGGCGAGGTTGTACAGCACCAGCTGGGAGCTGCTGGAGGAACGTCTGATACGGCGATAGACCAGCTGGGTGCCGTCGGGGGAAAGCCGGCTCAGCTCATACACATCGCTAGCGATCACCTGCTCGGGGTTGCCGGCAGCGAGGCTGCGTAGCCGCAGCTCAGGGCCGCCGCCGGCGGTCGGGGTGAGGTAGGCCGTCCGCCCAAACACCGGGTCGAGCACCAGCGCGCCGGTCAGCGGCAGGTCCAGGAGAATCTCCGGGGCGAGCTGCGGCCCCTCGGAGTGGTTGGGCTTGAGCTGAATCCGCCACAGCACCTGGCGGCCCCAGTCGACCGACAGCGCATAGAGGTACTGGCCATCCCACCGCTGGAGCTGGGAATGTTCCAGTAGCCAGATATCCTCACCGCTCAATGCCGATGCATCAAGCACCGTCCAGGTGGCGCCGGTCGTCAGGTCGGCCAGCACAATCTTGTCCTCGCCCCGGTCGCCGAAGGTCCGCAGGGCGATCTGCTGGCCGTCGGGCGCGAGCAGCGGCGGCTGGATCAGGCCACTGTCGGCCATTTCAAGCAGCGTTGTTGAGCCATCCAGCGGGTCGTAGAGCGCCATCGTGCCATTGTCCTGGTGGTCGATGAAGAGCGGCGGCTGGCTGGGCCGGGTGATCGGGGCGCAGCGCCGGCAGACGCGCTCCAGCTGTGACGTACCGCTGGCATCCCAGCGCACAATGCGGTCGTTCTGGAGAACCCAGGCGACCGTGGCGGCCTGCTCGGCTGGGAGGTCGGTGGGCGGAATGGCGGGCGTGGAGGTGGGTGGAATCGCGGGCGCCGGGGCGGGATCGAGGCTGGCGCTGACGATCAGCGTGAGCAGCATCAGCCCGCCCAGCAGCGCCACCAGCGCCACCAGCCGACCGTGCCAGCGGCCGCCCTCGACCGCGCCGCCGCCGACACGGGTGCGGGCCTGCTTCTCGAACTTTCCTGGTTGATCCATGCGCTCCACCCCTCAGGCGCGTCTGCAAGAGACGCTGCCTAAGAATTGTAGCGCAGCTTTGGGAACTTTAGCGCCGCGATCCACGCACAGCTCGTTCTCTGAGCAAGCGCTACGGCCCAACCAGCACGTCGCGCACATAGCTTGGCGGCCGGTCAATGGGGGCCAGTGAGCTGTTGGCTGCTGGATCGTAGCGCAGAATGCTCAGCACTCCGCCTAGATCGGCGACCGCATACACAATACTTCTCTGTGGGCTGCTCGCCAGAGTCCCGCTGCTTACTGGCTGACCATAGTTCACTGTGCCGTTTTTCTTCCACGAACGGGTATCAAAGGTTTGCAGCGTGCTGGATGAGTCGGTGCCGGGTGGCTCTTGATGGTTGACACCAATCACCAGATAGGAACCATCGGCGGTCAGGGCCAATAGATTATTGGCGTGGGCCGTTGATTCAATCTCAGTTTCCACATTCTGGGTGAGCTTGCGGCTCGCGGTATCAATGACGTTGATCGCAAAGCTATTATCAAGCACATACAACGTGCTCCCATCCGGTGAAAGGGCGGATCCAGCGGTTCCGGTTTGGATAAAGATCGTCGCTTCGTCGGCTCCGGTCGTCAGGCTGATAAAGCGCACCCTGCTGCCACGAACATGATACAGCGTCGCCCCATCTGCGGCGATGAACAATTCTCCGCCCCAGCCGTCACTGGCATCGGCAGGCAAGCGCATTGTGGTCGATGGCAGGGGAATCGTCTGAGCTGCGATGGTGCCGGACGTGGTATCAACCATTTGCAGCCAGAAGGTCGCCTCGGTAAACGCCGCATCAATCTGCGCTGAATTCACATACAGCGTCCGGCCATCCGGGGCCAGTAGCAACACTGGTGTCCCGCTGCCCCTATAGCTAACGACGTCGCGGATTGGTGTGCTCCACAGCGCGGTCCCATCGGCCGCAGCGTGGGCGCTCAGGCGGGCACCATCGGTCACATACAGGCGCGTGCCGTCAGGCGATAGTGTGGCGCTGCTGACATTTTCCAGGGTGTAGGCGGTTTGGCCGTTTGCTGAGTCGATCGTATCCAGGCTGGAGATAGCAGTCAGATGATCGGCTCGCACAATGTAGAGCCGCTCGGCAGGGCCATTGATTGGTACGGCGGTTGCGGTGGCCTGCGGCGCCTCCGGCGGCGTGGCGGCCTCGGCTGGCGCTGGATTCTGGCTCACCAGCAGGCGGGCCACATTCTCGATTTCCAGATCGAGCAGGCTGGTGGCGCTGCCGTCGGCCAGATTGACCCGCACCAGCCGATCGTCCCAGGCGGTCGGGTTTGGAGCGCCGAAATTGGCCACGCCATACAGGGCCGCGCCAGAGGTATCGAATGCCAGCGTCGGACCCTGCAGCCAGCGGCCCTCGGTCACCTCGGGGTCGGGCAGGGTTGCCAGGCGCTTGCCGGTCGTGGGATCGGCCACATACAGCTTCGGCTCAGTGTACGACTCATCAAATACCTGCACCACCAGCTTGTCGGCGCTTGGTGAGAGCAGCAACGTGCCGCCCAGGCCGGAGCGAATATCCAGAATGCCCAGCGTGATGCTGGTCAGCTTGAGCGTCGCCGTCGCCGTGTCGTAGCGCAGCAGCTCGCTGGCTCCGTTCAGCAGATACAGCGTCCGGCCATCCGGGGTCAGCGCGGCATCGCGAATGCCGGTGCCGATGGTGTAGATTTTCGGATCGACCTGATTATTCCTAATCTTGAGCACCTGTTCGTGGGTGATGTAGTACAGCGTGGTCGCGTCGGGGGCGGCGATCATCTGGCCCGCCTGGATATTGGCGGGCAGATCGATCCGGCCACGCTGCTCGCCTGAACGCGCATCAAGCAGATCGATCCAACGATCTGTTTTGCCCCCGCGCGACCATAACCGCTGGACGTACAGGATGGTGCTATCAGCTGAACCTGCCAATACCGGCCACCCGCCAGCGATATACTCGACGTTGCTGCTGTCACTATCGGCCATCTGTTGCCAGCGCACCTGGCCAGTCGCCGCATCTAGCGCACTGATGGTGAACGGCTCCGCAACGTACAGGGTTGCGCCATCCGGTGAAACCGCGCCGTCAATCCAGTAGGGACTGATTTTAATTCGATACTCTGACTGGGTGCTGGATAGCGCTCTGGTCTCGTCGAATCCAGGAAGCGGGAAGGGTGCCAATGGCGTCTCGTCTGTCTCTGATAGCGAACTATCTACCGGGATTTTGAATGCCGGGCGCGCCACCGCCCAGACATCTTGCTGAGTAGCGGGATCAAACGCGCGGATCCGACCGCCGCTCGTGGCCATCGCGCCATCTACCTCCACGCCAACCGTGCTCAGCAGGTACAGCCGCTCGCCCCGTTCGGCGGGCTGGGCCGGCCCGGCGGTCTGCTCGGGGACATAGATCCTGGCGGCCACCACCAGCAGCACCAGCGCAGCCAGCGCAGCCAGCGCGGTGGCCCCGACCAGCCGCTTGCCCCAGCCAACGGCTGCCTGTGGGCGCGCCCGGCGTGGGCGGCCCTGGGGCACGGAAACCCGGCCAAGCTCGGCCTGGAGACGGGCGCGGGCCTTGCGCTCAAAGTCATCAGTGTGATCGTTCATATCGCTATCCTCGTTACTCGCGTAAAAATCTGCCGCTGTTATGGCCTGAATAGATACATCTGCGGGAAAGCAGATGATTCCCCGGTCTCTAATCCAGCTTTTTCGTGCGGATACCCGTGGGCGGGTGTCGTGCCCTTCGTGGATCGTCTCCTAATCCCAAGCCCCGACCAGCAGCGCATCCTCCTCCAGGATCGTGCGCAGCCTGCCCAGCCCCAGCCGGACCCGCGACTGGGCGGTCTTATCGCCGCAGCCAAGGATCGCGCCCATCTCGACAAACGACAGCTCATCGAGAAAGCGCAGCGCCACCGCCTCGCGCAGCTTGGGCGAGAGCTGCAACAGCGCCGCGTGGAGCGCCCCGGTGATCGCGTGCTGCTCCGCGATCTGGCTCGGCGATGGGCCGCTGGCCAGCAGCGATCCCAGCAGCGGCACCAGCCGCCAGCGCCGCCGGCGGGCCCGGTCACGGCAGCGGCTCACCGTGATCGTGTGCAGCCAGGTTGTCCAGGCCGAGCGGGCGGCGTTGAAGCGCCGAATATTTTGCAGCGCATAGTGCAGCGTGTCCTGCATCACCTCTTCGGCATCGGCCGGGCTGCCAACCAGGGCCAGCGCCAGGCGAAAGACCCGTGCGCGGCCCTCGTCGTAGAGCTGGTTGAGCGCGCGCTCATCGCCGTTCTGCGCGCGCCGGATAAGGTCATCCATACGTGTTGTTCCTTGTGTGGCTCACTGAGTTACCCGGTTATACGCGGGTCGTTGGCCAATCACTCACCTGGGCAGGTGGCGCGGGCTGCTGGGGATAGCTGGTGGATAGTTCGTGGGTAGATGCTGGAGAGGCAGTGGGTAGATCGTGGAGAGTAGACCGGCTCAGCCACCGGGGCCGCTCGCTGAGCCGGTCGAAGGGCTAGATTCCGGCAAACAGATCGTGCTCGGGCTTGCCGTTGGGCGCCGGGACGACCCGCGTGAAGCTCTCGCTGGCGGTGAACGGGCGGCGCAGGACGCGCGGCAGCTGCAGGAGCATGCCCATGCTGCCGAGCTGGCTTCTGTGCGCCTGCCAGGCCCGATCCTTCTGCTCCAGAAAGGCCCCGCACTTGACCGTGGTGGTGACCGGGGTGGCCTCGGTCAGGACGCGCACAAAGTCGACATCGCCGTTCTCGCCCGCCTTCTCCGGGTCCTTGCCCAACCGCCGCATCACCCACAGCCCGACCTTGAGCATGCGGGTGTGAAAGGTCGAGTAGTACAGCTTGCGCGGCCGCCAGATCGGCAGGCCCGCCGCCAGCTGGTCGGGGCAGTAATGTGGGTCGCCAGCGCCATCGAAGGCGGCCATCGCGGCAACATGGATCGCAATATGGTCCGGGTGGCCATAGCCGCCATACGGCCCGAACGTGACGACCACCTGCGGCTGGATGACCCGAATCAGCGCGGTGATCCGGGCGGCAACCTCGGCGACCGGCGCGCCAAAGAGCGCCTGCGGGTGCTGGTTGTCGGGAGTGTCCGGCATGCCCGAGTCGCGGTAGCCCAGAAAGTGATACGAGGTCAGCTCCAGCGCCTCAGCCGCCCGGCCAAGCTCCGCCGAGCGCAGCGCCGCAATATCGGGGTAGCCATTCAGCAGCTCGGGCGCCACGCCGCCAACCTCGCCACGGGTCGCGCAGGCGTAGTGCACATCGGCGCCGGCGCTGGTGTAGCGGGCGATCGTGCCGGCATTGCCAAAGCTCTCATCATCGGGGTGGGCGTAGATCACCAGCAGGCGCCGGGTGGAGGGCGTGGTTTTCCGCCAGTGCGACTCGATCTGGAATGCGCTCAGGTCGCTGCGATAGTCTTGCATAGCTACTCTTTTGTCTAGAATCAAACACAGCCTTAATTGTACTCCAGAAAAGCCAGCGGAATCGGCTGCGATGCCCCTGGCGGCCGGCAACATTTCCCGCCGATCCACGTAGATATTTCTATCAATTCGCGCATCACTCGACCAGTGCCGCGCTCCATCAAAGATCGTAGCGACAAATCAGCCTTGACGTACTAATCCTCATACAGTACATTCAGTGCTTATTAAACATACTGAAAGACACTTCTATGGAAGCCACACAGCGCACGCACGCCCGGCAATTTGTTGAAAAAGTTGGCCTGCTGTATGAGCAGGTCGGCCTCCAGCGCATGGCCGGGCGAATTCTCGGCTGGCTGCTGATCTGCGATCCGCCGGCGCAAAGCGCTGCCGACCTCGCCGCCGCCCTCGACGCCAGCAAAGGCTCGATCAGCGGCATCACTCGGCAGCTATTTCAGCCAGTACACCGCCAGCGGCTGGAGACGATGCGCAATATCTATGGATTTTTTGAACGTGAGCTGCCCGCTCTGCTGGAGCGCTGGCACGCCGATAAACAAGGAGCAGCTGATGCTGTCAGCAGCAATTAAAAGCCCAGCGGCCGCCGCCGAGACCACGGCGACCGCCATTCGCACGACCAACCTGACCAAAACCTATGGCAAGCAGCGCGGCATCATCGACCTCAGTCTGGAGGTCCATACCGGCGAAGTGTTTGGGTTCCTCGGGCCAAATGGCGCGGGCAAAACCACCACCATTCGCACGCTGCTGGACTTTATCCGCCCAAGCAGCGGCAGCGCCCAGGTGCTGGGCCTGGACTCGCACCATCAGAGCATCGCGATTCATCAGCAGGTGTCGTATCTGCCTGGCGAGCTGATGCTGTACGAGAAAATGACCAGCCGCGAGCTGCTGACCTACTTCGCCAGCCTGCGCGGCGGAGTCGACTGGACGTTCGCCAACAGCCTGGCCGAGCGGCTGGAGCTGGACCTGAAGCGGCCGATCCGCACGCTCTCGAAGGGCAACAAGCAGAAAGTCGGCCTGGTGCAGGCCTTTATGAGCAAGCCTAAGCTGCTTATTCTGGACGAACCAACCAGCGGCCTCGACCCGCTGGTGCAGCAGGAGTTCAACCAGATGGTCAATGAGGTCAAGGCCGACGGCCGCACTATCTTCCTCTCCTCGCACCTGATGGACGAGGTGGAGACCATTTGCGATCGGGTCGGCATCATTCGGGCCGGCGAGCTGCTGGTCGTCGATGACGTGCGCTCGCTGAAGAGCAAGGCGCTGCGGACGCTGGATCTGCACTTCGGCCAGCCGGTGCCCGCCGAGGCCTTTGCCAGCATCGCCAATGTGCGCGATGTCCATGTGGTTGATGGGCATGTGCACTGTGTTATCACCGGCTCGGTTGATGCGCTGATCAAAGTCGCCGCGCAGTTCGAGCTGATCAACATTGTCAGCCACGAGGCCGATCTGGAAGAAATTTTCATGACGTACTACAAAGGCGAGGCCAACCATGCTGAGTAATGTATTTAGCAAAACCATCTACGATCGCCAGCGCTCATTCATGTGGTGGTCGCTGGGCGTGGCGGTGATGATTCTGATTATGATTCTGTTTTATCCGACCATTCGCGACAACGACGATATGCTCAAGCTGCTTGAGGGCATGCCCAAGGAGATGCTGGCGCTGGCCGGGATCAGCGACGCGGCCGCAATGATGACCCCGGCCGGCTATCTGCAGGGGCGGCTCTTCTCGATGCTGCTGCCGCTGCTGCTGCTGGTCTTCGCCATCGGCTTTGGCACGCGGGCTATCGCCGGCGAGGAGGAGGCCCGAACCATCGATATGCTGCTGTCCCACCCGGTGCGGCGCTCGCAGGTGGTGCTGCAGTCGTTCGGGGCCATGGTGGCGCTGCTGGCCGGCCTGGGGGTGGTGATCGTGCTGGCGCTGTTTTTGAGCGCGCTCACGGTCGACATGGAGATTGGCGTCGATAAGCTGGTGGCCGGGACGGTCAGCAGCGTCCTGCTGGCGCTGTTTTTTGGCACGCTGGGGCTGGCGCTAGGCGCGGCCACCGGCAAGCGCGGCCTGAGCATGGGCCTGACCAGCACTGTGGCCATCGTTGGCTATCTGGTCCACTCGCTGGGCGAGGCGGTCGACTGGCTCAAGCCCGCCCAGAAGTTCTCGCCGTTCTACTACGCCACCAGCAGCAACCCGCTGACCAACGGCCTGGATCTTGGGCATAGCCTGGTGTTCGTTGTGGCCATGGCGCTGCTGGTCGCAGTCGCGGTGTTCACCTTTGAGCGGCGCGATGTGGCGGTGTAGCCGCAGCTAAATATCAACTACACAGCCCCACAGGACGCATCTTGAATTGATGCGTCCTGTGGGGATTAATATATTCCCCTGGCAGCTATCCCCACTGGCGGGACCTGGCGTCATGGTCATTGTGGAACAAAAGTACTATTTTAAGCTCTATACAGCGCTGGTGTTTGGCATATAATGATCTAGCCTCCCATTGTTCAGTCCGCACTGCTCGCCGCAGAGTACCAATTTTCGTCGTAGCGCAAAGGGAATCCTATGTACAAACAGCGCCATCCTGTTCGCTTTAGCACGCTTCTGACCATCATTCTGCTGATTCTGGCCGCCTGTGGCGGTGCAGCAGTGCCGGCCACCAGCCCGCCGCCACCCGCCACCGAGGCTGTTGTGGCCGCCGAAGATCCCACCGCCGAGCCCGAAGTCGCCGAAGATCCCACCGCCGAGCCCGAAGTCGCCGAAGACCCCACCCCCGAGGCGCCGCGCGGTGACACGCCGGACATCGGGGCCTCAGGTGAGGGCAGCTTCGATACCACTGGTGTGTATGTTGCCGACCTGGGCTTCCGCCCCGACTATGACGGCTTCAGCTTCCCCAACTACGGCGGCGAGCCGGATATCGTCAACCTTACCGCCAACGACGTCTGGCGCATGTTCGGCGATCAGGCCTGCGCCTACATCGATGCGGAGAACTGCACCCTCACACCCGCCGGCGATCAGTGGATGGAGTCGGTCAACTCCAGCATGAACGGCGGCCACTGCGAAGGCATGGCGGTGCTCAGCAATCTGTTCTACACCAAGAAGCTCAGCCTGACCGACTACGGCGTTGAAAGCACCGCCGATTTCCAGATCGAGGGCAACGAGCTGCTGCAGCGCGAGATCGCCTATTGGTTCACCACCCAGGCCACCCAGCCCGCCCGCCAGGGCATCGTGCAGCAAACCCCCAGCGGTGTGGTCAACACGCTGCTGAACGCCTTTGCCGCCGGCCCCGATGGCAGCGAGACCTACGCGGTCGGCTTCTACAAGCGCGATATGAGCGGTGGCCACGCGGTCACGCCGTATGCGGTCGAAGATCGCGGCGACGGCATCTACTGGATTATGATCTACGACAACAACTATCCCGGCGCGGCCCGCGCCATCGAGGTCGATACCAACAACGACACCTGGCTCTACTCCGGCTCCACCAACCCGGCCGAGCCAGCCGATGACTACGAGGGCGATGCCGGCACCTTCACCCTGGAGCTGGCGGCGATCGAGCCACGCCTGGGAATGCAGGAGTGCCCGTTCTGTGACGACAGCGGCACCGGCGGCGCAACCAACCCCAATCGCGGCACCCGCATCGCCCAGACCACCACCACCACCGATTCGATCGCCTACAACCAAGTGATTCTGGAGGGCAACGGCGACCTGCTGATCACCGACCTTGAGGGCCGCAGCTTTGGCTTCAAGGACGGCGTGTTCGTCAACGAGATCCCCGGCGCCCGATCGAACACCAATAAATTTGGGGTTGATGTCTGGAACGTTGACCACGAGCCGGTCTACTATCTGCCGACCGATATCGACTTCACGATCGAGATCGACGGCACCCGCCTGACCGAGCCAACCACCTCAACCGTAACGTTTATCGGGCCGGGCTATGTGCTGGAGGTCAGCGATATTTTCCTTGAGCCGGGCCAGGTTGATGTGCTGGATATCGCCCCCGACGGCAGCCTGCTGTCGTACCGCACCACCAGCGCCGAGACCCCGGTGATGCTGGTGGGCATCGAGACCGACGCGGCCGACTATCTGTTCGTGGTGCAGGGCTACGAGATGGAGGAGGGCGAGGCGCTGAATCTGTCGCTCAACACCACCGAGGGCTGGCTGAGCCTGGACAGCATCGACAACGCCGCCCCGGCCCTGTACAGCCTGTATATGGTCAAGTACGACGACAACACCGAGCAAATCTTTGGCACCGACGAGATCGCGCTGGAGCCGGATGATGTGGTATATGTCGACTATCTCCTGTGGCCCGGCAACGGCCAGCCGATGGCGCTGGACGTTGACTACGGCGGCGACGGCAGCGTCGATGAGACGCTCCAGATCGACGATGTTACCGACGAGCTGGTCGAGGAAGAGAACTAGACGATCGTTTATCGTTGGCTGAGCCTGCCGAAGGGCAGCCAGCGGACTAAACCAAACGCGGCGCTCCGAAACGTATCTCGGGGCGCCGCGTCTGGTTTCGGGCCTATTTGAGCAGGCTGTCTGGGCCGAAGCCGCCGGGCAGCAGCTCGCGGGGCGTGGTGTGCTGCTCGTGGCCGCCCAGGTTAGCCAGCAGCACCGCCAGGTCGGGCGCCAGCTCGAACATCGTCTGGCGGCACATGCCGCACGGCGAGACCGGGCCGGCGGTGTCGGCGACAACCGCCAGGGCCACCACCTCGCGCACGCCGGCGCTCCAGGCCGCCGCAAAGGCCGACCGCTCGGCGCACAGCGTCACCGGATACGAGGCGTTCTCGATATTACAGCCGTGGAAAATCCGACCGTCGGCGCTCAGCAGGGCTGCTCCCACGCTGAAGCGTGAATAGGGTGCGTAGGCCCGCTCCCGCGCTATCCGGGCTTCGGCTACCAGCGCCGCGTAGTCAATGATCATTGGCTAGCTCACCTGTGGCTACGACGGGTTCAGCCTCGGTGCTCGGCAGGGTCACGCGCAGCCGATGCGGGCGCAGACCGCGCACGGTCGCCACCTCAATCGTCGCCGCCCCAACCTCAACCTTATCGCCAACCACCGGAATGGTGCCTAGCATCGCCGACACAAACCCGCCCAGACTATCAACATCTTCGTTGGCCAGATTGAGGTCGGTCAGATCGTTGACCTCATCAAGCGAAAGCCGCCCATCAAACAGCCAAGCGCCAACCCCGACCTGCTCGATATGGGCCTCCTCAACGTCGTACTCATCCTGGATCTCGCCGACGATCTCTTCGAGCAGGTCCTCGATCGTGACCAGCCCGGCGGTGCCGCCATACTCATCGACAATAATCGCCATATGCACCTTGCGCGACTGCAGCGCCCGCATCAGGTCGTCGACCTTCATCGTCTCGGGGACAAAGTAGGCCGGCCGCACGATCGAGTGCAGCGGCATGTTCCGCCGACCATCGCGCAGCAGCGGCAGCAGATCTTTGGCATACAGCACGCCGCTGATATGGTCGATCGAGCCTTCGTAGACCGGCATGCGCGAGTGCCCAACCTTGAGAATCTGCTCCAGCGCCACGTCGACCGAGGTGTGGGCCTCGACGGCGATCACATCGATGCGCGGGACCATCACCTCACGCACCACCGTGTCGCCAAACTCGAAGATCCCCTGGATCATCTCGCGCTCTTCGGCCTCGATCACACCTTCCTCTTCGCCAACATTGACCAGGAGCTTAAGCTCTTCCTCTGTGACGAGCTGCGGGTGCTGGCCAGTGACCAGGCCGATTGGCTGGGCGACCAGGCGCAGGATCCACTGGAGCGGGGCGACCAGAAACAGAAGCAGCCGGAGGGGGTTGGCCACCCGTAGGCCAACCGTGTCGGGGTAGGTGGTGGCCAGGGTTTTCGGCAGGGTTGTGCCAAAGGTGAGCCAGATCAGACCAAAGCCAAACAGCGCCCCGGCCTGGCCCCAGCCGCTCCAGGTATCCACAAAGGTAAGAAGCAGCGCGGTGGCCGCAATGGTTGCGCTGGTGCCAAGCAACAGCGTGCCAATCCGCACATGATAAGGATCTTCCAATAGATGCATCACCACGTTCGCACGGCGTTCGCCGCTGTCCAGCATTGTGTTGATGCGGTGCCGAGAAATTGTTGAAAGAGCTGCTTCGGCGGCCGAGGCGATGCTGACAATCACCAGACAGACCAGTAAACCAAACAGCTCGATACTACGTGCAGGATCCATCGTTCGATTGGCGCAGATGGGGCCGCAAGGCATATCCATCGCAGGCTGCACGCGCAGGGGCGATGATCCACATCTGAACCGTTTATCCTCCTAAAATAAAGGCTAGCGACTATAGGCTGAAGGCGATGGGCGGTTGCTCTTCGATAGCCTATAGTCTATCGCCCACAGCCTGGATTCAATGCTTGCATTGGATAATGCATCTAAGTATGCGCCAAATATCTGCTTAAGTAAAGAGTGCGCTGAGCGATAGATCTTTGTGAATCCGGATAATTGCCTCGGCAAACAGCGGCGCGACGCTGATCTGGGTGATGCGGGCCCCGGCAGCCTCGGCTGGCGCCGGAATCGTATCGGTGACCATCACCTCGTCCATCACCGAGTCGCCGATCAGCTCGACGGCGTTCCCGGCGAAAATGCCGTGAGTCGCACAGGCCGTCACGCTGATTGCGCCGCGCTCGATCAAGGTTTTGGCGGCCTCAACCAGCGTGCCGCCGGTCGAGATCATATCGTCGAAAATAATCGCCCGCTTGCCCGAGACATCGCCGACCATCTCAACGACCTCGGAGACATCGGGCTCTGGCCGCTGCTTGGCAATAATCGCCAGGCTGGCGCCAATCCGCTCACGGAATTTGTTAGCACGACCTACGCCACCGGCATCCGGTGAGACAACGACAACGTTCTTCAGGTTGCGGACTCGAAAGTGCTCGGCGATCAGCGGCCCGGCCTGGAGGTGGTCGACCGGAATATCGAAGAAGCCCTCGATGGCCGGCGCGTGCAGATCCATCGTCAGGACCCGGTGGGCACCGGCGGTCGCGATCAGGTTGGCGACCAGCTTGGCCGAGATTGGCTCGCGCCCGCTGGTTTTCTTCTCCTGCTTGGCATAGCCGTAGTAGGGGATGACCGCCGTGACCCGCTGGGCCGAGGAGCGCCGCAGGGCATCGATCATAATCAGCAGCTCCATGAGATGATGGTCCACCGGCGTGGTCAGCGTCTGGATGACAAAGACATCCGAGCCACGCACATTCTCTTCAAGCTGCACCCGGGTCTCGCCATTCTTAAACTCCCCCACCACCGCTCGTCCCAGGTTCAGGTTCAGGTGTGACGCGATGCTCCGCGCCAGGGGAATGTTGGAGTTCCCAGTGAAAATTTGTAGTCGCCCATCCATAGCTGCGCTCCTAAAAGGGTGAAGTTAACAAAACAGAAATCAGCATAGACTGAATTAGTGATGATTATAGTGCAATCAGAACCGGCCTCAACAGGATTGCGGGCTTTTCAGCCAATTCAGCGCCCTGGCCATCAGGATGGTTTCTCATCCTCCGGCGCTGGGCTGGCCGAGCGGATCACTCGCGCCGGCATGCCGACGGCGGTGGCCCCGGCGGGCACATCTTTGGTCACCACTGAGCCGGCCCCGGTGGTCGCGCCGGCCCCGACGCTGACCGGCGCCCGCAGCAGGCTGTCCGAGCCAATAAACGCGCCGTCGCCGATCTCGGTGTGGTATTTTTTGCCGTCGGCGGCGAAGTTGCAGGTGATCGTGCCCGCGCCAATGTTGACGTCCGCGCCCAGCGTCGCATCGCCGATGTACGAGAAGTGGCCCATCTTGGTGCCGGGGCCGAGCGTGGCGTTTTTGACCTCGCCAAAGTTGCCCATATGCACGTTCTCCATCAGGTGGGCGCCCTTGCGCAGGTGGCCAAACGGGCCGACGTTGGCCCCGTCGTCCATCCGCGCCTGCTCGATGACCGAGTAGCTGGCCCGGCAGCCGTCGCCCAGGGTCGAGTCCTCGATCAGCGTGTTCGGGCCGATGCTGCAGCGCTCGCCGAGCCGGGTCTGGCCGCGCAGAATCGTGCCGGGGTGCAGAATCGTGTCGATGCCGACCGCAACATCGACATCGACATACGTGCTGGCCGGATCGACCACCGTGACCCCGGCGAGCAGCAGCTGGTGCACTTTGCGGCGGTTGAGGATCGCGCCCACCGCGGCGAGCTGCGCCCGATCGTTGACGCCCAGCGCCTCGTCGGGGTCGGCCAGTTGGATCGAGGCCACGGCGCCCTGGCCGCGCTCGGCCAGTGCCAGCGCCACCAGGTCGGTCAGATAGTACTCGCCATTGCCGCGGTTGGGCTGCACCCGATCGAGCGCCGGCCACAGCCACGCGCCAGCGTAGACCGCCACGCCCTGGTTGACCTCGGTGATCGCCCGCTGGGCCGGGGTGGCGTCGCGCTCCTCAACAATCGCGGCGATCGACTGGCTGGCATCGCGGACAATCCGGCCGTAGCCGGCTGGCGGCGTGGCGGTAAACGTGGTGATCGCCGCCAGCGCCCGGGTCGTGCGGCGGGCCTCGATCAGCTGCCGGACCGACTCAAGGCGCATCAGCGGGTCGGCGCCATACAGCACCAGCACCTCGTCGGCGCGGCCTGCCAGGGCGGCGCGGGCCTGCTGGACCGCGTGGCCGGTGCCCAGGCGCTCGGGCTGCACCACATACTGGTAGCGCTCGCCGAGGCGGGCGCGCACCGGCTCCAGCGTATCAGCGCTGAGCACCAGCACAATCCTGGCGGCGCCGACCGCATCGGCCAGCCGCGTCACGTGTTCGACCAGCGGAATCCCCGCCGCCGGATGCAGCACCTTCGGCAGCGCCGAGCGCATCCGCGTGCCCTGTCCCGCCGCCAATACCACCACCCCAAGCGTCATAGCAAACCTCTGAACAAGGATATACCCCTCGCACTGCATTGAGCAGTGGAGGGGTACATCCTTGACTGATAACAGATCAATCGCATCTCGATTTGGCTGGCGGACCAGGATTCGAACCTAGATAAACGGAATCAAAATCCGTTGTCCTACCATTAGACGATCCGCCAATAGATACGCGCACAATTTTTCAACGCGCCGTGGATTATAGCACAGGTAATCGGCCTTGGCAAACCTAAATCGCGCCTCGATGACCCGCTAATCAAGGCCGATTCGGCGCCTGAAACGGCATCCGGCGCCAGCGGCTGGATCGGCGCATAAACGCCCAAATTCGATCCAGGATCTTTGATTTACGAGTCGAATTCTGGTATAATGACGCACGTCTGTTCGGATATTTTACCCCCATCTTGCCGATGATGCAGCAAGCGCGGGGCTTTTTATTGATCAGGGGCTGGAGAATATCGCTATTCGTTCTACGCCCTAAGGCTCTATTTCCTCAACACAAGGCGGGTGCACATGGCTCAGGATACAATCGTCATCAAGGGTGCGCGGGAACACAATCTCAAGAACATCGACGTGGAGCTGCCCCGCGACAAGCTGGTGGTGCTGACTGGCGTTTCCGGCTCGGGCAAGTCATCGCTGGCCTTCGACACGCTGTACGCCGAGGGCCAGCGCCGCTACGTTGAGTCGCTCTCCTCCTATGCGCGCCAGTTTCTGGGGCAGCTGGAGAAACCGAAGGTCGACTTCATCGGCGGCCTGTCGCCGGCGATCGCGATCGAGCAGAAGTCGGCCTCGAAAAACCCGCGCTCAACCGTCGTAACCGTCAACGAGATCTACGACTACCTGCGGGTGCTGTTCGCCCGCATCGGCGTGCCCCACTGCCACCAGTGCCGCAAGCCAATCGGCTCGCAGACCGCCCAGCAGATGGTCGACCGCGTCCTCGATCTGCCCGCCGGCACCCGCTTTATGGTGCTGGCCCCGGTCGTGGCGGCCCGCAAAGGCGAGTACAAAGATGTGTTCGACGATGCCCGCGCCGCCGGGTTCTCGCGCGCCCGCGTCGATGGCGAGATCCGCGATCTGCAGGACGAGATTGCGCTGAACAAAAAGGTCAAGCACACAATCGAGATCGTCGTTGACCGGCTGGTCATGCCGGCCGAGATGGATGACGATTTCCGCTCGCGCCTGACCGACAGTATCGAGACGGCCCTGCGAACCTCCACCGGCACCCTGGTGATCGCGACTGGCGAGGGCGAGAAAGCCGAGGCCAAAAAAGCCAAGGCCAAGGTCAAAAAACCGGCCCGCCCGGCCTCGCTGCCCACCGATGACGATACCGCGCTTGATGAAACGCCGGAGCGGATCGCCATGGTCGCGCTCAGCGGCGACATAATTATGAGCGAAGACTACGCCTGCGCCGACTGTGGGATCTCGTTTCTGGAGCTTAGCCCGCAGATGTTCTCGTTCAACTCGCCGCAGGGCGCCTGCCCCGACTGTGCCGGGCTGGGCACCCGGCTGGAGGTTGACCCGGCGCTGCTGGTGCCCAACACCAACCTTTCGCTGAACGACGGCGCCGTGACCTACTGGGGCGAGCTGCGCAAGAAAAGCTCCTCGTGGGGCTACCGGGCGCTGGCCCAGATCGCCAAGCACTATGGTTTCAGCCTCGATACCCCCTGGCGCGAGCTGCCGGAGCGGATCCGCACGATCCTCGTCAAAGGCTCGGGCGCCGAGAAAGTGAAGTTTATCTGGAACGAGGGCCAGTCACGCGGTGAGTACTATCGCAAGTGGGAGGGGCTGACCTCGGAGATTATGCGCCGCTTCCAGCAGACGCCCGTTGAGAATATGCGCGAGCACTACGCCCAGTGGATGAGCGATCAGCCCTGCCACGCCTGCCACGGCGCCAAGCTGCGGCCGGAGAGCCTGGCGGTGAGCGTCGGCGGCGCGAGCATCAACAGTGTCTGCGCCAAGACTGTCGCCGGCGGCTACGCCTGGGCCTGCGCCCTGACCGGCGCCGAGGCCCACTGGGTTGACCGCAACGGCCTCGACCGCGGCGTGATCACGGTGCTCGACACCGAGCTGCCGGCCCAGCTCGGCGAGCGCGACCTGGCGATCGCCGGCGAGGTGCTGAAGGAGATTCGTGAGCGGCTTGGGTTTCTGCTCAACGTCGGGCTGCACTATCTGACCCTCGACCGCTCGGCGCCGTCGCTTTCCGGCGGCGAGGCCCAGCGCATCCGGCTGGCCTCCCAGATCGGCGCCGGGCTGATGGGCGTGATGTATATTCTCGATGAGCCATCGATTGGCCTGCACCAGCGCGACAACCACAAGCTGATCGACACGCTGACCAAGCTGCGCGACCTCGGCAACACTGTGATCGTGGTTGAGCACGACGAGGACACAATGATGGCCGCCGACTGGCTGATCGACTTCGGCCCCGGCGCCGGGGTCAACGGCGGCCAGGTGGTCGCGGCCGGCACGCCCGAGTATGTACAGCACAACGGCTCGCTGACCGGGGCGTATCTGTCGGGTCGCATGAAGATTGAGGTGCCGACCACGCGCCGCCAGCCCCAGGGCGAGATCGTCCTGCGCGGCGCGTCGCAGAACAACCTGCACGATCTGGACGTGCGCTTTCCGCTCGGCACTCTGATCGCGGTGACCGGCGTGTCGGGCTCGGGCAAGTCCTCGCTGATCAGCGAGACGCTGTACCCGGCGCTGGCCAACCTGCTCAACAAGGCCCAGCTGCGGGCCGGCAAGCACACCAGCATCGAGGGCCTGGAGCAGCTCGACAAGGTGATCGATATCGACCAGCAGCCGATCGGCCGCACGCCGCGCTCCAACCCGGCGACCTACGTCAAGCTGTTCGACCTGATCCGCGAGGTGTTTGCCAACTCGCCCGAGGCGAAATTGCGCGGCTACGAGCCGGGCCGCTTCTCGTTCAACATCAAGGGCGGGCGCTGCGAGGCCTGCCAGGGCAACGGCGAGCAGAAGATCGAGATGCACTTTCTGGCCGATGTCTGGGTGCGCTGCGACGAGTGCAAGGGCAAGCGCTACAACCGCGAGACGCTGCAGGTGCGCTTCAAGGGCAAGACCATCTCCGACGTGCTGGATATGGACGTGCAGGCGGCGCTGGAGTTCTTCGCCAACCACCCGCGCCTGAAGCGAATCCTCCAGACCCTTCACGATGTCGGGCTGGACTACATCAAGCTCGGCCAGTCGTCGACGACGCTCTCCGGCGGCGAGGCCCAGCGGGTCAAGCTGGCCAAGGAGCTGGCGCGGGTCGCCACCGGCCGCACGATCTACATTCTCGATGAGCCGACCACCGGCCTGCACTTCGTCGACGTGCAGAATCTGCTGCGGGTGCTCCAGCGCCTGGTCGCCGCCGGCAACACCGTGCTGGTGATCGAGCACAACCTCGATGTGATCAAGACCGCCGACTGGATTATCGACCTCGGCCCCGAGGGCGGCACCGGCGGCGGCCAGATTATCGCCCAGGGCACCCCCGAGGATCTCGCGCTCCACGACCGCTCGCACACCGCGACGTTCCTGCGACCGATTCTGGAGAAGGAGCTTGTTTTAGCAGCTGGCAGCTAGTAGCTAGTGGGTTCTGTCATTATTGGATCCACGCAGGTTTTGATTTTTGTCCACGAAGGGCACGAAGCGCCACGAAGATGTTAATTATTGAGAGTGCAGGGCCAAGAACAGTGGTGTTCTTGGCCCTGGTTGTTTTGGTGGAGCTAGGCACAATATCAAATAAGCAATTCTTCCCCTCTCCCACGGTTGGGGCGGGTACCCTGTGGGCTTCGACCGGCTCAGCCAGCGGGAAGATCTAGCGGTTCTTAGACGAACCACTAGCTGCCAGCTGCCAGCTGCTAGCTACTGGTTATCTCCACCGCCTCCTGCTCCAGCTTCAGGCCAGTCTGGAGCAGATGATCGATCAGGGCGGCGCAGTCGTGGAGCGCGGGGAGCGCCCGCAGCTGTGCGAGGGCGGCGCGGTCGTTTGTGGTGAGCGGCTGGGCGTGGGCCTGGTGGCACTCAAACGTGGCCACATCCATCGCCAGCGGCTCGACCGCGCCCAGCTCGCGGCGCAGGTGGGCCAGAATCCGCAGGCCGCCGGCGTCGAGGTCGCCCCAGTGCTGCAGGCGGATGGCGGGATACAGCTGGCGAATCTGGCGGATCAGGCCGATCACGGTCGGGCTGGCGAACCCGCCGGTGTAGACGATCAGGGTGTGCGGCGGGCGCCGCAGGCTTAGCTCGCTGAAGCTGGTGCTGTTTTCGACCGTGATCAGCCGGGAGGCCGCGCAGGCGCTGACCGTTGCGCCGCGTAGTGTTGCCGCCGAGAGCGCCACGCTGGGCTGAAACGGCGCCAGGTCGAGCGTCTTTTCCGCGCTGTCCAGGCGCAGCTCGCCGGCGATCGGCACGTACTCCGGCACGCGGTCGAGCAGGTGGGCGCGGAGCAGGGCGGCGCTGTCCTCGCCGTAGCCCGCCGCCGCCTCAGCGTGCTGGCGCAGCACCCGCACCAGCGCGCCCTCCAGGTCGGCGAAGCGCTTGCTGTTGCCAAACACCCGCACGCTGAAGGTGCGCTCCAGGGTTGGGCTGGTCAGCGCGGCCAGGGCCTGGGCCGCCAGCAGCAGGTCGCGATTCCACGGCTCATCATCAAGCTTGAGCGGGGCCACCGAGCGTCCGCCGGCCAGCTGGGCGGCGGTGAAGTCAAGAAAGGCCAGCTGCCAGGCAGCGCGGGGACGCTGCGCGGCCAGCAGCTGATCCAGCGCCTGGGACTGCTCGGCGCGGGGCGTGCGCCGCAGCAGGATGTAGAGATCCGCCGCGTGCTCCGCCACTAGATCAACCGTCTCCAGCCAGTTGTGCTCCTCCCACTTGCGCCAGCCCAGCCGGATCAGGCCCTGCGCGGCGAGCTGCTGGAGCTGCTGGTTGGCATCGCGCCGCGGCCCAACGTCGCGCTCGGAGAAGTAGGCCGGGTGCTGCCTGGAATTGAGGCGAACCCGCACCACCCGCTCGCGCTCGGGCTGCTCGGCCTGGTCGAGCAGGGTGTGTAGAATCGTCTGGACAAGCTCGCTCAGCGTGGCCATATCAGCTCTCGACCCCATTGAGCCGGGCCGCGAAGTTGCGATATGGCTCGATCAGCACCGTGTCGCGAACGCTGCTCAGCACCAGATTGGTGCACATCTTCGGCACCAGATACTCGCAGCGCTCCAGCGGCGTGGCGGTGATAATCTGGAGCTGAAACTGCTGAAACAGCTCCAGCGTCGCGCCAATCCGCTCCTGATCCATCTTCGAGAAGGCCTCGTCAAAGGCCACCAGCCGAATCGTCGGCCGCCCGCTGCGCTCGTTGATCCGATACAGCTGCATAAACGAGGCCGCAATCGTCAGATAGAACGGCGTCTGGGTCTCGCCGCCCGAGGTCTGGCCGATGATTTTGCTCAGCCGCGAGCGCTGGCCGTCGGGGTGGATCACGTCGATGTCGTAGGTGAGGTAGCGGCGATAGTCGGCCAGCGTGTCCTGCTCGCGCTGCTCGATATTGGTCTGCGGCGTGCGGGTCAGCATGGCGTAGAACCGATCGAAGGTGCCCTGATGTTTGGCGTAGAAGTCGCTCTGGAACAGCGGGCCGCTGCCCAGCGCGGTGGCGTCCATAATCAGGTCATAGTACTCGCGCATATCGCTGGATGGCTCGTAGTGGAAGCGATAGCGCTCGCCGCGAAAATCCAGCCCCTTGAGCGCGTCGTTGATCCGCTCCAGCTGATTTTTGGCGTTGCCGATCTGCTCGCGCAGCCGGTGCAGGACGTGCTCGCGCAGCTCCTCCTCGGCCTCGCTTTTGGCGCGGGCGATCTGCTCGCGGTACTGCGGCAGGTCGGTGGCGTTCAGGCGGGCGTGCTCCAGGCCGTAGCGCTCCTCGTCGGGGTTGCTGGCGATGGCGGTAAATTGATAGCGGGTGTTGTAGGTTGTCGCCTGCTCGGTCAGCCGGCTGTGGGCGTTGGTGGCGCGGGTGTCGAACTCGCGGGCCTTGGCGTCGGCGTTGCGCAGCAGCTGGCCGAAGTCGGGCGCGGCGCTGGTCTGCTCGGCCAGGGCGGCCTCGGCGGCGGGCACGGCGCCGGCGTGGCGGGCGCGCTGCTCCTGGGCGGCCAGCTGGCGCTGCTGCAGCGTGCGCTCGACGTCGCGCTGGTCGGTCTCCGAGCGCTTGAGCTGCTCGCGCACGGTTGCGCTGATCGTCAGCAACCGCCGCTCGTCGCCGCGCTGCTGCGCCTCAAGCTGGCGCAGGCGATCAACCTCGCGCTGGAGCGACTCGGCCCCGCTCAGGTCAAGGCTGCCCAGCTCACGCTCGTACTCGGCGATCTCGTGGCGCAGCTCGCGGTCGTCGAGCGGCTGGCCCAGGCGGTCGGCCAGGGTCGGCAGGCGGTCACGCCCGGCTTTGAGGCGGCCCACGCTGGCGCTGCTGGCCTGGAGCTGTGGGGCCAGATCGGCCAGCTGGCGGCTGATCTCGCTCAGATCCTGCTCGTGGCGCTCGATCTGCGAGCGCCCGGCCCGCTCGCCGATGTACCACGGCGAGAAGTGCCGCGGATCGACGGCGCGGGCGGTCCACTCCTGGTACACCACCACGTCGGGCGTGATCGCGCGGCGATATTGACGCAGCTCATCGACCTGCTCACAGGTGATAATGTCGCCCAAAATCGTGTTGATGTATTTGCGCAGCAGGGGTGCATTCGTTTCTACTTTGAGCGCCAGTGAACCTGGGCGGGCTTCACGCGATTCACTTTCGGCTTTGGCAAGATCAATCAAACCCACTTCGTATAATTTTTCCTCTGAGCGCGCCTGATCAAGCAGGCGTAGGGCCTGGCCAAACTGTTTGGGCGGTACGATCACATTGAAACGGCGCGGCCCCAGCTGAGCCTCGATAGCGTTTTGCCAGCGTTCTTCAGGAATCTGCAGCAGTTCACAGAGCAGTGGTGGACGTTGGCCCGTAGTTTCATGGAGCAAGCTACGAAAGCGTTCAACTGAAGGTGGATATGAACGAACTCCGCGCTTTAAGTCGGCTAGCTCTTTTTTAAGCAGCGTTTCGCGCTCACGCAGTTGCCTGATCTGCGCCTCAAGCTCGTAGGTGCTGCGCCGGGCGGTATCCAGGGCCTCGTCGAGGCTGGGCAGCACGGCGGCGAGCAGCTCAGGCAGCGCGGCGGGCGGCGGCTCGGCGCTCAGGCCGTCGATGGTCTGCAGCAGCGCGGGCAGCGGGCTGGCGGCCAGCTC
>JACCRK010000325.1 GCA_013813565.1 Herpetosiphonaceae bacterium | reverse complement strand
GAAGAGGACCACCCGGCGGAGGGGTTCATCGGCAATAGTGTGGGGATCAAAGCCATCAAGCATGGGGACATTATACCTGACCAGGGCAGTCGCAGCACTCGCTGCCCCCGATTATTGAGATGATACGGCGTGGTGCTGTTCTGGCTTAATCTTGCGCCCTGGCTCTCGCTGGCCGGGATCGCGCTGCTGGGCCTGGCGCTCGCACCGATGTTTCCGTCGCTGATCGCGCTCACGCCGGCGCGCATGGGACCGGCCCACGCCGCCAACACGATCGGCTTTCAGATCGCCGCAGCCTGCCTCGGCGGTGCCGTGCTGGTGAGCAGCTTTGGCCTGATGGCCGACCGCTTCGGCCTGGAGTTGCTCGGACCATTCCTGGTCGGTGTGGCCACCCTGCTGGCGGTGGTCTTTGAGATCCTGGAGCGCTCCACAGGGCGCCAGAGCGGCGCCGCGCCCACCGAGCGGCCGTCCTGACCGTTTACTGACGTTACAGCGAGATGACTCCAATGGCGAGCTGATTGAGCAGAACCTGGCAAGTATAAGGGGTTTATCGTGGCGCGTTTCTCCATCTCGCGGGTGATCCTCATGTTCCATGTGCCACTTAAAACAGCTATCAACGGCACTCGCACAAAGCGGCAGCTGAAGTCTGGCGTGCTGGGGCTCTGTCTTTTCGCGCTCGTGGGGTGCGGCACCTACGGAACCTACGGAACAGGCGACCAAGAGCGGTTATCCGAAACCGAAACGCTCTACGGAGAGGACTGGCGCATGCTCACAAAGGGCGCCGAACTCTGGCTAGACCAGCGTGACCCCTATGGCCCGCTGCTCGGACAAGGGCCTGGAACGTTCGCCTACCCACCAACCGCCCTGAGCTGGATTGCGCTCTTTGTGCCATTTGGTGGCATGAGCATCTGGGTCTGGAATGGAATTCAACTGGCAGCGTGGGTGCTGCTGATCTGGCGGACTCGACGAACCCAGCTGCTGCTGTTGATCTGGACTCCGCTGGCGATTCATTTCTATCTGGGCCAGAACACGCTTATGTACACACTTGTGCTCTGGGCGGTGGCGCTGATGCCACGTCGCGGCTTCCTGGCCGGGCTGGCAGTGGCCTGGGCGCTCACCAAGCCCCAGGTGGTAGTGGTGCTGGTCATCTGGCTGCTCTGGCGCAGCTGGAAGGAAGGAACGTTCTGGCCTTTTGTTGGTGGCATCGCGCTGGGCACACTTCTGCTGGCCCTCCCGGCAACCCTGCACGATCCTGAGATCTGGCTGCGTTGGTTCACGGCGCTGGTTGATTTCCGCCAAAAACTGGTCATGCGGGCAACATGGCAAGGCCCCTGGATTATTCTGGCCGTGCCGAGCATCTACCTGTGGCACCGCGCTGGATATGGCGGCTGGCCCTGGCTTCTATCGGCGCTGCTGATCCCCTACACCAGCTTTTATTCCATGGTGGTGTTGCTGCCGAGCCTGCGCCCCCACCCGCTTAACCGCTGGACCGCTCTAGGATTGTTTGGAACATTATTGCTTTTCCTGGTTCCCCAGACTGAGGCCTCGCTGGGCTGGATTTTGACCGCCTATCTGGCGCTAGCCTGGCTGATCAACGGCGGCCCACAGCCAGCCCAGCGAAGCATGCCCCCGTCAGAGCGCACGCTGCCCGAGCAGCGTTGATGCCGATTAG
Source organism: Herpetosiphonaceae bacterium (assembly GCA_013813565.1). Classification (GTDB taxonomy): domain Bacteria; phylum Chloroflexota; class Chloroflexia; order Chloroflexales; family Herpetosiphonaceae; genus JACCRK01. The sequence goes on along the minus strand of JACCRK010000325.1, from coordinate 8,921 downwards.
CGGCGCAGCAGTGGCGCATACAGCGGAGTTCCATCAACCAGCAGACCCAAATCAAGCGTCTGCACGATCAGGCCATCGGTCGCGCTGACCGCCAGGTCATACCACAGGCCTGGGGCCACCGAGCCGGCGTGGGTGTCGGTGACAGTCAGGGTTGCCTGGCCGGGCACGCTGACGGTTGCCGGTAGCAGGGAGAAATTTAGCCCGGCCGGAACATTCGCGCTCAACGTCACGTCGCCGCTCAGATTGCCGGTCACGTTGATCGTGTAGCTGGTGGTGCCGCCATAGGTGATGCTGCGGGCGGTTCGCGGCGCGCTGAGCAGCATATATGGCAAATCGGGCGCCACGCCGGTGCGCAGATAGCTGCCACGGCCGGTCGGCCAGAGCAGGCGCGATTTGGCGCTGCCTGGCAGGTCGTAGGCCACCACACCGCTCTTGGCGGTGCCAACCACCACCTCCAGATCGGCATCGGCATCGATGTTGGCCACCGTCGGCGCGCCCAGCCCGCCGTTCCACACTTGCCCCTGCGAGGGAGCCGGCAGGTTGACGGCGTAGAGCTGATTGCCGAGATAGTCCAGCACATGCAGCTGGCCGACCAGACCGCTGTGCTTCTCGGGCCACGAGCTGAACAGCACCTCGGCCTTGCCATCGTAGTTCAGATCAACCACGACCGGCTCGCTGGCAAAGCGAATCCCGCTGCCGGGCACGGTAAACGGCCAGCTGCCGTGCTCGGTTTTATCCAGCCAGTAGGCGTGAATCTTGCCGTCGTAGGAGGGATACAGAATCTCCTTGAAGCCATCGCTATCCAGATCGGCGACGACGGCATTGGTGACACTGTTCTCGATCACGCTATAGTCCTGCGAGCGCGGGCCGCTGTTGGGGCTGGGCGCGGGCAGCACCGTCCAGTTGAAGCCGCTGCCGCTCCAGCGGGTCCGATCGAGCTTCAGGATCCAGGGCAGATAGTACATATCGCCGGCGGGATCGCCGACCCCGCAGTTGTAGACATCGCCGGGCACAATAATCTCCAGGGTCTGGTCGCCATTCACATCGGCGATCGCCGGGGCGGCGTTGGCAAAGTTCGGGCGATGCTCGCTGCCGCAGTTGGCATAGCCGCGCAGATCGGCCGCCTGATCGACGTGGACGCCAACCTGGCTCCAGACCTTGCCCGCGCCATAGACCGGGTTGGCCGCCAGCTGATTGCCGTTGCGGTCGAGCGCGGTGATGTAGTGGGTGTCGGTGGGGCCGATGATCTCCTTGAAGCCATCGTTGTTCAGGTCGGCCACCGCCACATTCTCGTTATACATGCCCCAGCCGTAGCCGGGCTCGCCATCACGGCGCGCCGGCCAACCGGCGCGCACCGTGCCATTGGCCGCGTAGACATTGAGCTGGCGGGTGGCGCCGCCACTGGCCCGCCCCACGATAATCTCAAGCTGGCCATTGGTCTCCAGATCGGCGACCGCGAGCGTGCGAACCTCGCTGGCAAAGGCGCTGCGGGTCCAGGCCACGCTGCCATTGCTGTTGTAGACCGTCAGCTGGTTGCTACTGCCGCCCCGGCCAACAATCACCTCCAGGGAGCCATTGCCGGTCAGGTCGGCCACCGCAATGCCCGGCCAGACCCGCTGGCTGCCAGGGGCGCGCCACTTCAGACTCCCATTCGTGCCGTTGAGCGCCACCACATCGTACGAGCCCCAGATCACCTCGGGCTGACCGTCGCCGTCAAGGTCGGCCACTGCTGGCGACGCGTACCAGCCGGTCTGACAGTAGGGCAGCGGCGCACAGCCACCTGACTGCCACTTCAGCACCGGAGCCGCAACCGGGCCGGCCAGCGCCGCTGCCGTCGGGGCGGCTGGCAACGCACGGGTTGATTGGGGGATGCTCAACAGCCCAATCCCAGCGAGGACGATCAGGGTCAGAGTATGTCGGTGCCCAAAAAAGATCGAAAAAGTACGCATCAAAACAAACCTCCGTGGTGTAGATAAGATTCATGCTATCGTTACGTGGGCTAGGATCTGGCAAAACCTCCTTAAGCAAAAGTACAATAATTCTAGCAGGATAGGATACTCGATCTTCGGCGAAAGAAGTGTCATAATTGCCAACACCTGGAGCTGTGCGGATTCAAGAGGTACCAGCGCAGAGTTCTGCTAGAATAGTCTTACAAAATGTCCTGAACGAGAGTGGGAGGATACGGCGTCAAAGGAGTATATCCGTGCAATCACCGACAAAACGCTGGATTGGCGTGAGCATGTTTACTCTACTGTATCCGCTCGGGGCGTATATTGTCAGATATATTCCCAACCCCATGGTTCCTGGTGCGTTCGTGGCGCTTAATATGATCTTCCCAGTGCTGGCCGGGCATTTCTATGGCCCGTTCAGCGGAGCGCTAGCTGGGTGCTTGGGGACAGCGCTTTCCGCCCTGTTGAGCGGCAGCCAGTTCGGTGCATTCAGCGTTTTCCCCCACACGCTGATGGGTTTTACCGCAGGCTGGGCCGGCCAGTTTCGCTCCGAATTCAGCACTGCCAGCACGATTCTGATCGGCCATCTGCTCAATATCCTCTTCTATATCCGCATGGGACTGCTAGTTATTTCCGCCGATCAGGTTGGGGTTAGTCTGCTTGGGCTGCTGAGTGAAATTATGATCGATATCGTCGCCATCGTGCTGCTGATTTTCCTGTTCAAACGCTGGCTGTACAGCGAGGAGCGATGGTGATGCAGGCGCTGAACCAAGGCAAAACCAGGCGCATTGTCGAGCTTGCCAGAGTGATCTTCATTACCGCCTGGCTGGCCGGAGTGGGCGCGGTTCTTCTAATCAATCACCGCTCAACGGCAACCTGGGTCGAGCTGCTCGCCTACTCATTCGTCATTCCGATTTTGCTGGCGGCGTTCGCCTATGGCCGCGCCGGCGGGCTGCTGGTGGCCTTGATCGCCAGCCTGATCACTGGCTGGCTAGCGTTTGGTCAGCCTGAGGTCCTCCAATCGACAGTTGCCCAGCGGTTGCTCGCCCAGATTGTGTTCTTCAATCTGAGCGCGCTGGTAACCAGCTGGCTTTCTGAGCGCGAGAAGGAGGCTGCCCGCTCCTACCGCAGGCTCTTTGAGGGTGTTCAGGTGGGGCTTTATCGCACCAGCCCCGAGGGAAATTTTCTTGATACCAATCCGGCGCTGATCGCCATGCTGCATTTCCCCAGTCGCGAGGCACTGCTCAGGGTTAATCTCGATGATCTGTATGTTGATCCGGCGCTGCGTGAGACAGCCCGGCAGCAGATCAATGCGTGCGGCGAGATCCACGATTTCGACCACCTGCTGCGCTGCTATGATGGCGCCGAGATCTGGGTGCGCAGCAGCGCCCGGAAGATCTGCACTCCTGAAGGGCTCGTGGCCTGCTATGATGGCTCGCTGGTTGATATTACCGAGCGGCGGCAGGCCGAGGCCGCCCTGCGCGAGTCCGATCGCAAACTGCGCCTGATCACCGAGAACTCCAACGATTTGATCCTGGCCTATGACTTAAACGAGCATCTTATGTATGTCAACCCAGCGATTGAAAAGCTGGTTGGCTACACCGTCGAGGAGCTTCACGACAAGCAGTTCATCAACTGGATCCACCCCGACGACGAGCAGCGTATGCTGGGCTACTGGCGGCAGGTGCTGAGCGGCAGGGGCTACTCCGGCGAAATCTTTCGGCGGATCACCCGCTCCGGCGAGGTCAGGTGGACCCTGGGTTCCTGGGGGCCGCTCTACGACGAGAACGGCCGACAGATCGGGGTTCAGGGCAGCGAGCGCGATATCACCGAGCGTAAACAGGCCGAAGATGCGCTCCAGAAGCTCAACGAGGAGCTGGAGAAGCGGGTGATCGAACGCACCGCCGAGCTTGAGACGGCCTATCACGCCCTGGAGCGTGAGCTGCTCGAACGGCTACGCGCCGAGGAGTCCCTGCACCGCATCGCCGAGACCACCCAGATCACCAGCGACATTCTGCGCAGCCTCAACGCCGCGCCAAATGTGACCAAAGCGTTTCCCGCCATTGCCAGCGGCCTCAAGGCGATCACCGACTGTGCCTGGGTGAGCCTGGCCTTGCTCGATACCGAGGGCACAATGCTGGAGATAGCCGCCCACAGTCAGTTCCATGCACCGGTCAATCTAGGCAACCGCCTGCCGATCGGCCACCTTGCCGGCAGCCACGATGTGCTGGCAGGCAACATCCACCTGACCGCCGATCTGGAGACCGAGCTAGATTTTCCGGTGGAGTTTGCGCTCTATCAGGCTGGCTACCGGGCCCAGATCAACCTGCCCCTGCGCCATCACGATCGCATTATCGGTGCGGTCAACGTTGCCTGGATGGAGCCGGCGGGCTACAATCTGGCCCATCTGCCGCTGCTTAGCCAGATTAACGAGGCGATTGGCCTGGCGATTGCCCGCAGCCGCGCCTTCGATGAAACCCAGCGGCGCGCCCGCGAGGCGGAAACCCTGCGCGAGGCCGGGGCAATCGTCGCCGCCACCTTGAGCACCGAAGAGGCGATGGTGCGTATTCTGCAGCAGCTGGCCCACGTCGTCGCCCACGATGGCGCCTCGGTGCAACTGCTGCGCGATGGCTACCTGGAGATTGTCGCCAAACACAGCCCAGGCAATGAGCCGGTCAGGCTTGGCGAACGCTTTGAAGTGCCTGGCGATAATCTCAATACCCTCGTGATCACCCAGCGCCAGCCGCTCCGCAGTGGCAACGTCAAGTTTCGGCAGCACCATGGCAACATTCACTCGTGGATTGGGGTTCCGCTGATTGTGGGCGACCGCGTGATGGGCATGCTCACCGTCGATAGCCAGCAGGAGGATTTCTTTACCGCCGATGACACCCGCCTGGTCAGCGCTTTTGCCGACCAGGTGGTGATTGCGCTGGAAAATGCCCGGCTCTTTGCCGCCGCCCAGGATCGGGCGGTGGCGCTGGAGGTGAGCAATCGTGAGCTAGAGTCATTTAGCTACTCGGTCTCGCACGACTTACGCACACCCCTGCGCCACATCGCCAGCTTCGCCAGCCTGCTCCACGACCATCTCAGCGCCGATCTCGATCAGACTGGCCAGCATTACCTGGAGGTTATTAGCGACGCGGCCAGCCGCATGAACCGGCTGATTGATGATCTGCTGGCCTTCTCGCGGCTGGGCCGCACCGATATCCACCATGTGCCGGTCGACCTGCTGAAGCTGATTCGTGAAGCGCAGCAGGAGCTAGGGCATGCCATGACCGATCGCGAGATCGAATGGCAGATCGGGGATCTCCCGGAGGTGCAGGGCGATCCCGACCTGCTTCGGCTGGTCCTGGTCAACCTGCTCTCCAACGCCCTCAAATATTCACGCTCGCGCCAGCCGGCCCGGATCACCCTCGGCCGGCAGGAGAGCTCAGCCGACGAGGTGATCTGCTTTGTTCGCGATAACGGGGTCGGGTTTGATATGCAGTACGTTGATAAGCTGTTTGGTGTCTTTCAGCGCCTGCACAACGACAAACAGTTTGAAGGCAGCGGCATTGGACTGGCCAATATTCAGCGCATTATCCAGCGCCACGGCGGGCGCGTCTGGGCTGAAGGCGTGCCTGATGGCGGCGCAACCTTTTACTTTTCACTCCCCCAGCGATAAGAATAAAGGGAAACCCCTATGAATCAACCATTGCGCATTCTGCACCTTGAAGATGAGATCATTGATTTCGAAATCAGCCAGATCACGCTGGCCAAATCCGGGCTGGACTGTGTGATTGAGCGGGCTGAGACCCGCGCCGCCTTCGAGACCGCCCTGGCCGAGCGCCCGATCGATGTCATTCTGGCCGACTACGCCCTGCCGACCTTCGATGGCATGGCCGCCCTGAGGATTGCCCGTGAGCGCTACCCGGCCATTCCCTTTATCTTCCTCTCGGGCACGCTCGGTGAAGAGGTGGCGATCACCGCCTTGCAGCAGGGCGCGACCGACTACGTGCTGAAACAGCGCATGGATCGGCTGGCACCGGCCGTGCGCCGAGCGCTGCGCGAGGTTGAGCAGCGGGTTGAGCGGGCGCGGGCCGAGGCCGCTCTGCGAGCCTCCGAGCGGCGCTTTGCGCAAGCCTTCCAGGCTAATCCCAGCCCCATGAGCATCACCCGCTTTCGCGACGGCTGCTACCTTGATGTCAATGAGCGCTGGCTGGATCTGCGCGGCTACACCCGTGAGGAAGTGATTGGCAGCAGCCCGACTATGCTCAAGACATGGGCCAAGCCCCAGGACCGCAGTGATTTTCTGGCGCAGCTGCGCCAGACCCGCTCGGTGCGCGATCTGGAATATTCTTTTCGTAGTAAGTCCGGCAGCCTAAGCATCGAGCGGGTCTCGGCCGAGCTGATTGAGCTCGATGGAGAAGAGTGTATTCTGCTCACCACCCAGGATGTGACCGAGAAGAAACTGCTTGAGGATCAGCTGCGCCAGGCCCAGAAGATGGAGGCTGTCGGTCGGCTGGCCGGCGGGATCGCCCACGACTTCAACAATCTCCTCACCACGATCCTCGGCTACAGCACGTTTCTGATCGAAGAGTTCAATCCCGACCACCCCTGCTATCGCGATATTGACGAGATTCGCAAGGCTGGCGGGCGGGCCGCCGCGCTGACCCAGCAGCTGCTGGCCTTCAGCCGCAAACAGGTGATCTCCCCCCAGATCATTGACCTCAACACCATCGTCGCCGCGATGAATAAACTGCTGGCACGGGTGATCGGGGAAGATATTGATCTACGGGTCAATCTGGCTGCCAGCCTTGGCCGCGTCCAGGCCGATCCTGGCCAGATCGAGCAGGTGATTATGAATCTCGCCGTCAATGCGCGCGATGCGATGCCGAAGGGCGGTGTGCTGACCATCGAGACCACTAATATTGAGGTGGATAGCAGCTATACGCGCCTGCATCTTGGCATTCGACCTGGCACCTACGTCATGCTGACGGTCAGCGATACTGGCCAGGGGATGGAGGCGGCGGACCTGAACCATATCTTCGAGCCATTCTTCACGACCAAAGAGCAGGGCAAAGGCACTGGATTAGGGCTGGCGACGGTGTATGGTATCGTCCAGCAGAGCGGCGGTGCGATCTGGGTCTACAGCGAAGTTGACCACGGCACCATGTTCAAAATCTACCTCCCGCGCACCGATGCGCCGCTTGAGGCGGCCGCGCCAACGAATCCGACCACAAGCCAGACCAGAGCGAGCGGAACAGTTCTGCTGGTTGAGGATGAGGCAATGGTGCGCGAGCTGGTGGCCGAAACGTTGCAGCGAGCTGGCTACACGGTCATTGCCGCACCCAATGGCGCGGCCGCCCTGGAGCGCTATGCCCAGCAGCCATCGATTGATCTGCTGATCAGCGATGTGGTGATGCCCCAGATGAATGGCCCCGAGCTGGCGGAACGGCTGATCGCGCAGCAGCCCAGTCTGAAAGTGCTGTTTATCTCGGGCTACAACGAGATGATTATGACGAACCACGGCATTCCAACAGCCAGCACAACCCTCTTGCAAAAGCCATTTACGCCCAACGATCTGCTGCAGAAGGTGGCTGAAATACTCTCGCTCAAGCCCTAAGATTGCCTTCGGCAGCGTCCGGGCAGCCCGGCAGCTTTTGTCAAGGCCTAGCCTACATGTTAGAATACGATCTTGCAGTGATTGCGCTGCGGCGATTGCGGCGCAAGCGCGCAGCGTAGCAGCATGATTTCACGAAGACGCAAATGTGCGGTGAGGGATCGCCCTTGCCGGCACGTTTGCGTCTTTGAAATGTATAGCCAGGCAGCCCGACGCTGCCACTCAACGAATCAACGTTTCGGCAGCGGCTGATGCCAGCCCGTCCTGCCGAGGAGATACCGTATGGCTCGAACCATCAATGCGGCCCGCACCGAAACCAAGAATCAGTGGACGATGGGCCGCTACCATTGGATCCTACTGCTGCTGGTGCTGGGCTCAACCTTGCTGATCTCCGCCCCAACCCTGTTTGGGCAGCCTCCCCAGTACGACACCACCGCAGTCATCCAGATCGATCCGCAGCGCTATCAGGCGGTGGTCAGCGATGCGGCAACCTATCGGCTGCTGTCTGAGGTCGCCGGCGGGGTTGTGAAACAGACGCTGCCTGGCTATGGCAGCCGCTGGTTTGGCGCCGAGGTAGCCCCGGTGGCCGCCGACGGGAGCGTGACCATCACGGCCCACGCCACCACGGCGCTGGAGGCCCAGGCGGCCGCCACGACGCTGGCCGAGCGGCTGTTGCAGCAGGTGCGTGGGGCGGCCGGCCGCGATCTGCTGCGCCAGCTGATGGATGCGGAGCTGTATCTTTTGCTGCAAAATCAGCCCGCCGCCGATGCGATCGGCATTCGGCTGCGCGAGCTGATCGGGTCGCAGGCCTTTGAATTTGCGCCGCACGCGGTGGCCGACCGGCCCAGGCTGACGAGCGAAGACTACAACGACATGATTCGGGCGCTGCAGATCCGCTCCGATGAGCTTTCGGCGGCCCTGCGGCAGGCCGACCTGCCCGCCGACCGGCGACGCGATCTCCAGGGCGCCCGGCGGGCCGTCGACACCTTCCTGACCGATGTGCTGTACCCGCTGGTGGAATACTCGAACACCGCCCCCTCGGCGGCCTACATCACCCAGCCGGCCGCGCTGCCGATCGCGCCACGCTCCCAGCGGCTGCCGCTGAAGCTGGCGCTGGTCCTGATCGTCGGGCTGGTCGGCGGCGTGGCGCTGGTGCTGACCGATCGCGGGATTGGGATTGTGGCCAAGGTGCAGGAGCTGTGGCGCTTTCGCGAGCTTACCCGCAACCTGGTGGCCCGCGACCTCAAGTCGCGCTACAAAAGCTCGGCGCTGGGCTATGTCTGGTCGCTGCTCAACCCGCTGATGATGATTGTGCTGTTCTACTTTGTGTTCGCGATTTTGCTCAAGTCGCAGGTGACCCACTTCCACAT
>JACCRK010000225.1 GCA_013813565.1 Herpetosiphonaceae bacterium | reverse complement strand
TTGATCGCTGGCGATGGCATTGGGGCCGAGGTTGTGCCCGCCGCCCGCCAGGTGCTGGAGGCGCTGCGGCCCGATCTGCGGTTCAGCGAGGCGGCGGCGGGCTGGGCAACGTTTCAGCAGACCGGCACCGCCCTGCCGGAATCGACCCTCCAGGCGGTGCGCGCCGCCGATGCCACGCTGTTTGGCGCGGTCAGCTCGCCGCTGGAGCGGGTGGCCGGCTACCGCAGCCCGATCGTCGGCATGCGCCGGGCGCTGAACCTGTACGCCTGCGTCCGGCCGGTCCAGTCGCCGCCGCTGGCCGGATCGCGGCCCAACATCGACATTGTGGTGGTCCGCGAGAACACCGAGGGCCTGTACAGCGGCGTCGAGACCCGTGAGGGCGACGAACGGGCCACGGCGCAGCGGGTGATCACCCGCGAGGCCAGCGAGCAGATCGTGCGCTGGGCGCTGGGCTACGCCCAGGCCCACGGGCGGCGGCGGATCACGGTGGTCCACAAGGCCAATGTGCTGCGCGAGACCTGCGGGCTGTTCCGCGAGACCGCCCTGCGGGTGCTGGCCGACGCTGGCGCGATCCAGGTTGATGAGATGCTGGTCGATAACGCGGCCTATCAGCTGGCCCGCAGCCCCGAGCGCTTCGACGTGATCGTGACCACCAATCTGTTCGGGGATATTCTGTCGGATGTCGCCAGCGTGTGGGGCGGCGGGCTGGGGCTGGCGGCCTCGGCCAACTACGGCCCGCAGTCGGCGATCTTCGAGCCAGTCCACGGCAGCGCCCCCGATATCGCCGGCCGGGGCTGCGCCAATCCGCTGGCAACCTTCGGCGCGGCGGGGCTGCTGCTGGAGCATATCGGCGACCACGCGGCGGCGAGGAAGCTACGATCCGCCATCAATACGATGCTGCACGACGGCCCGCACACGCCCGACCTCGGCGGCAGCGCCACGACGGATGCAGTGACCAATCGTTGTATTCATTTGATCCACGAAGGCCACGACACCCGTGACGAGTACCCGCACGAAGGTGGCGATTATCAGATTTGAGCGTGCTGCTCGCCTTCGGTGGTGACCAATGCATTTATTAGTTTGATCCACGAAGAGCACGAAGAGCACGAAGGTAGCTACTATCGCGCTTGATATACGTTTCACTGTGATATGAAATATCGAAACTGCAGAATAGAATTATTTTCGTGCGGGTACCCGCGTGCGGGTGTCGTGCCCTTCGTGGATCAAAAATAAAGGAGAAAACCCAATGAACGCTGAATGCCCGGAATGTGGTGGAACGATTACGCTGGCGGCCGATGTGCTTGACGGGGAGATTGTGCCCTGCCAGGACTGCGGCGCCGACCTTGAGGTTGTCAGCGTCAGCCCGGTTGTGCTGGCCCTCGCGCCCGAAGTTGAAGAGGACTGGGGCGAGTAGCTCCCGGCCTCATTATTTTGGAGGTTTCTATGCAGGTTGGTATGACGTGCTCCCGGATTCGGGTCGAGGAAAAATTGCTGCTCCAGGCCTTTGCACGGCGCGGGGTTGAGGTTGAGCGGATTGACGACAGCGCGGTGATGTTTGATCTGAACGCGCTCCAGGCTGATCGGGCGCACCGTGAGCGCTGGCCGGACGTGGTGGTCGAGCGCTCGCTGCACCACGGGCGGGCGCTGTATGCGCTGAAGGTGCTCAACGATGCGGGCATCCCCACGGTCAATAGCTACGAGGTGGCGCTGACCTGCGGCGACAAGTTTCTGACGACCCAGGCGCTGCTGCGGGCCGGCGTCCCCTCGCCGCGCTGTCTGCTGGCGTTCACGCCCGAGTCGGCGCTGGAGGCCATCGAGACCCTCGGCTACCCGGTGGTGCTTAAGCCGGTGATCGGCTCGTGGGGCCGCCTGGTCTCGAAGATCAACGACCGCGAGGCCGCCGAGGCGATCCTGGAGCATCGCGACACGCTGGGCAACTATCAGCACGCGATCTTTTATATCCAGGAGTACATCAGCAAGCCGCATGGCCGGGATATTCGGGCCTTTGTGGTTGGCGATGAGTGCATCGCCGCGATCTACCGCACCAGCCCGCACTGGATCACCAACACCGCGCGCGGCGGGGCGGCCAGCAACTGCCCGGTCACCCCGCTGCTGGCGGATATCTGCCTCGGCGCGGCCAGCGCGGTCGGCGGCGGCGTGGTGGCGGTGGACCTGCTGGAAACCGCCGACGGCCAGATTCTGGTCAACGAGGTCAACTATACGATGGAGTTCCGCAACAGCATCGACACCACCGGCGTGGATATCCCAGGGCGGATCGTCGACTATGTGCTGGCGGTTGGCGCTGGCCAGTAGGAATTAGGGATTAGGGTTTAGGGGCTAGGAGTTAGGGCTGTACAATCAGCTAATTCCGCTCATTGAACAAGGAATTCTTGAAAATAGACTGGAACAATGTTTCTGATCGGCATTATTTTAACTATCTGGTGAGGCATTATGCTTTCTGTATCGATAGTGGGGGCTTCGGGATATGTGGGCGGCGAGCTGCTGCGGCTGCTGCTGGACCATCCGCAGGTGACAGTGCGGCAGGCGACCAGCGAGCGGCTGGCCGGCCAGTACATCCACAGCACCCACCCAAACCTACGCGGCCGCAGCGATCTGCGCTACGTGGTCCAGAGCGAACTGGTCCCGTGCGACCTGCTGATTCTGGCGCTGCCCCACGGCGCGGCGGCCAGGCGGATCGAGCACTGGGCCGCGCTGGGCGCCCGGATTATCGACTGCTCGGCCGATTTTCGCCTGAGCAGCCCCGACGATTTTCGGCGCTGGTACGGCGAGGATCACCCCGCCCCGAGCTGGCTGGGCCGCTTTGTGTACGGGCTGCCCGAGCTGCACCGCGAGTCGCTGCGGGACTCGCGCTATGTCAGCGGGGTTGGCTGCAACGCCACCGCCGTCAATCTGGCGCTGCTGCCGCTGGTGCGGGCGGGCCTGCTCGACCCGAATCGCTCGACGATCGCCGAGGTGAAGGTTGGCTCGTCCGAGGCGGGCGCTTCGCCGAGCGACGGCAGCCACCACGCCGAGCGCTCGGGGGTGGTGCGCTCGTTCGCGCCGGTCGGCCACCGCCACACCGCCGAGGTGATCCAGGAGTCGCATCTCAGCGATGTCCACCTGTCGATCACCTCGGTCGAGATGGTGCGCGGGGCGCTGGCGACCTGCCACGCCTTTGTCCATCCCGGCACCAACGAGCGCGATCTGTGGAAGGCCTACCGCGCCGTCACCGCCGACGAGCCGTTTCTGCGGCTGGTCCACGACCGCAGCGGCAGCCATCGCCACCCCGAGCCGAAAATCCTGGCCGGCAGCAACTACGCCGACATCGGCTGGGCGCTGGACGAGACCACCGGCCGCGTGGTGGCGCTGTGCGCAATCGACAACCTGATGAAGGGCGCGGCCGGCAGCGCCGTCCAGTGCCTCAACCTGATGTGCGGGTTCAACGAGCGCATGGGCCTGGGCTTTGCCGGGCTGCATCCGGTTTAGTAGCTGGTAGCTGGTAGCTGGTAGCTGGTGCGTAGGAATTTCGGTCACTAGCTACTAGCTGCCAGCTGCTAAATAATGCGAGAACACCACATGATTGTAGTGAAAATTGGCGGCGCGGCGGGGATTGACTATGGCCCGCTGTGCGCCGACCTGGCCGGGCTGGTCGCGGCGGGCGAGCGGATTGTGCTCTGCCACGGCGGATCGGATGGCGCCAACACCCTTGGGGAGCGGCTGGACCATCCGCCGCGCTTTGTGACGTCGCCGTCGGGCCACACCAGCCGCCTGACCGACCGGACGACGCTGGAGATCTTTATGATGGCGACGGCGCTGCTCAACCGCCAGCTGGTCGAGCGGCTGCGCGGCCTCGGCGTCAACGCGCTGGGCCTATCGGGGATGGACGGCGGGCTGCTCCAGGGCGCGCGCAAGGCCAGCATCCGCATTGTCGAGAACGGGCGCCAGCGGATTGTGCGCGACGACTGGACCGGCACCGTGGAGCAGGTCAACACGCCGCTGCTGACGACCCTGCTCGATGGCGGCTACCTGCCGATTATCGCGCCGCTGGCGGTCAGCGCGGCCGGCGAGCCGCTGAATATCGATGGCGACCGCGGCGCGGCGATGGTGGCGGCGGCGCTGGCGGCCGAGACGCTGCTGCTGCTGACCAATGTGCCGGGGCTGCTGCGCGATTTTCCCGACGAGGCCAGCCTGATCGCGCAGATCCCCGCCGCCGCGCTGGAGGCGACGATGGACATAGCCCAGGGGCGAATGAAGAAGAAGCTGCTCGGCGCTGGCGAGGCCCTGTCCGGCGGCGTCAGGCGGGTGGTGATCAGCGACGGCCGCCGCGAGCAGCCGATCAGCGCGGCGCTGGCCGGGGCCGGAACCCACATTCGGGGCGAGGCTAGGGGCTAGGGACAATGCCGTTCAAATAAGGGGATCGAGTCAGCTTTTGGCCTCACCCCGGCGCTGCGCGCCACCGCTGCCCAAAGGGCGCCCGCCACCGCCGTGGAGAGGGGGAAATGCCCACGAATTTCCTTATTTGAACGGTATTGGGGCTAGGGGTTAGGATCTAGCTCTATTCCCTAATCCCTGCGCACCAGCAGCACAAAATTTTCGTACGGCGGGTCTGCGTACCCGGCTGGGCAACGAGGATACCAATGACAATAACTGAAACAACAACCGAAACAAGCTACGCCGATCTTGAGCAGGCGCACACCTCAGGCGTGTACAGCAAGCGCCCGCTGACGATTGTGCGCGGCGCTGGCGCAACCCTGTACGATGAGGCTGGCCGGGCCTATCTTGACTGCGGCGCGGGGATCGGAGTGGCCAATATCGGCCACTGTCACCCGGCGGTGGTCGCGGCGATCACGGCCCAGGCGGCCACACTGACGATCTGCCAGGAGGCCTTTCACAACGATCAGCGCGCCCTGCTGCAGGCCGAGCTGGCCGCGGTGCTGCCCGCCGGGATGGAGCGGATATTTTTGTGCAACTCGGGCACCGAGGCGGTCGAGGCGGCGATCAAGTTTGCCCGCCTGGCGACCGGCCGCCCCGGAATTATCGCGGCGATGCGCGGATTTCACGGCCGCACCTTTGGCGCGCTCAGCGCCACCTGGGAGGCCCACTACCGCGAGCCATTCGCCCCGCTGGTGCCGGAGTTCAGCCATATTCCCTACAACAATCTGGCCCGGCTGGAGAGCGCAATCACCCCAGCCACGGCGGCGGTACTGCTGGAGGTTGTCCAGGGCGAGGGTGGCGTGCGCCCAGGCGAGGCCGAGTTTCTGCGCGGGGCCCAGCGGCTGTGTCGCGAGCGTGGAATCCTGCTGATCCTGGACGAGGTGCAGACCGGCTTCGGGCGCACCGGGAAGATGTTTGCCTGCGAGCATTTCGCGCTCGAACCCGACCTGCTGTGTCTGGCCAAGGCGCTGGGCGGCGGGCTGCCGATGGGCGCGGTTGGCATCGGGCGGCGCATCGGCGAGCTTTCGGTTGGGTCGCACGGCTCGACGTTCGGCGGCAATCCGCTGGCCTGCGCGGCGGCCCGCACATCGCTGCAGGTTCTACAGGATGAGCATCTGGCTGAGCAGGCCGCCGAAAAAGGCGCCTGGCTGCTGGCGCGGCTGCGGGCAATTCGCTCGCCGCGCATCCGCGAGGTGCGCGGGCTGGGCCTGATGATCGGCATCGAGCTAAAGGAAAAGGTCGCGCCCTATCTGCAAACCCTGCAAAACGAGCACGGGATTATCGCGCTGAATGCTGGCACCACGGTGCTGCGACTGCTCCCGCCGCTGGTGATCGGCTGGGATGAGCTGGAGCGGCTGGCGCTGGCGCTTGAGGCTGGGCTGGGTTAAACGTGATGTGGCTTGGGTGGATAAATTATTTTTGATCCACGAAGGGCACGAAGGCATCTACTATCGTGGTTCTGTTCGCTTCTCGCTGCGCGGCGGAATAGATAAAACTGCACAATAGATACTATCTTCGTGTCGGGTACCCGCGTGCGGGTGTCGTGCCCTTCGTGGATCAAAAACGTACTCTTCGTGGACAAATTAAAAGGCTAGTTTATGACCGATGAACAGGCGATCGAGCTGCTGCACACGCTGCTCGCCATCCCCAGCGTCTCCGGGGCTGAGGCGGGCGTAGCCGAGTATCTGGTGGCGCAGATGAATGGACACGGCTTTGACGCCCACATCGATGCGGCGGGCAACGCGGTCGGCAGCATCGGCGCCGGGCCGGAGACTGTGGTGCTGCTGGGGCATATGGATACCGTCGCCGGGACGATTCCGGTGCGGATTGAGGACGGCGTGCTGTGGGGCCGGGGCGCGGTCGATGCCAAGGGGCCGCTGGCGGCGTTTGTCGTCGCCGCCGCCCGCGCCCAGGGGCGGGGCACATTGCGCCGAAGGGTGATCGTGGCCGGCTGTGTCGAGGAGGAGGTCGCCTCATCCAGGGGCGCCCACCACGTCGCCGCCACCTGGCCCGCGCCCGACTGGTGCGTTGTCGGCGAGCCGAGCGGGGCCGACCGCGTGACGCTGGGCTACAAAGGCAACCTGCGGGCCGAGATTCAGCTCGATCAGGCCGCCGCCCACAGCGCTCACAGCGCCGCGACCGCCGCCGAGCGCAGCTGCGCCATCTGGCAGGCCATTCGGGGCGATGCGCTGGGGTGGAACGCTGGCTGCCCCCGCGCCTTCGATCAGCTCCTGCCAACCCTGGTGAGCATCACCTCGGGCGGCGATGGGCTGCACGAGTGGTGTCGGCTGCTGGTGAATGTGCGCCTGCCGCTGGCCCTGGACCCAGCCGCCTATGTCGAACGTCTGAACACGCTACTACCCGCCGAGGCCAGCCTGAGCGTGAGCGGCGCAACGCCAGCGTTTGCCAGCGAGCGCACCTCGCCGCTGGCGCGCCGCTTCGGGCGGGTGCTGCGCGAGCGCGGCCAGCCGCCGCGCTTTGTACAGAAAACCGGCACCGCCGATATGAATGTGGTCGGGCCGGCCTGGGGCTGCCCGGTGGTCGCCTACGGCCCCGGCGACGCCGCCCTCGACCACACGCCCGACGAGCGGATTGCGCTGGCCGAGTATCTGGAGGGCATCGCCGTGCTGGAGCAGGTGCTGCTGAGCGAGTAGCGCCCTGGCAGGCGCTGGTGGCTGGTAGCTGGTAGCTCGTGGGAGGTCCACGATAGTTAGTATTCCATCTATCTGGCTAGTCGGACATCAGTTTAGACCATAGGCTGGCTGGATTATGGGTAAAAAATTTTAATCAATCTGCGCTATACTACTGAGCAGCCTGGCGTTGGCCAATCCTCGTATGGAAGGAGCTGTGTCCGATGTGGAAAGAGTTCAAGGAATTCGCCTTCAAGGGCAACGTGTTCGATCTGGCGGTGGCGGTGATTCTGGGCGCGGCTTTTGGCGCAGTCGTCACGGCTCTGGTTGGGTCGGTAATTATGCCGCTGATCGCGGCGATTTTTGGCAAACCTTCAGTCGCCGCAATGGCCTTCATGGTCGGCGAGACACCAATTCCAATTGGCGTCTTCTTTCAGGCGATCATTGACTTTCTGCTGGTCGCGCTGGTGCTGTTCTTTGTCATCAGGGCGGTCAACCGGGTGCGCCGCAAGCAGGAGGCCGAGGCCGCGGCCGCCCCGGAGCCGGCCGAAGACGTACTGCTGCTCCGTGAGATCCGCGATGCCCTCCAGGCGCAGGGTCGGCGCTAGCCGAATTTGAATAGAGGTGGCCGAGCCCGTCGAAATCTCACCAATTTGACTTCGGCAGGCTCAGCCTCCAAACCCTGTACGGCGGGTCTCCGTACCCGCCGACTCCCAAAACCTACCCCAGCAGCACCGCCACGGCAAAGCCCACAATCACCACCCCGGAGAGGCGGTTGATCCAGCGGGTGTGCCGCTCCAGCACGCCGCGAAACAGCCCGACCCCGCCGCACAGCAGGCTCCACCACAGCGCCGAGCCACAGAACACCCCGACGACCAGCAGCGCCGCGCCGCCGCCGGTCACGCCCACCCCCAGGCCGGCAAAGATCGCCGCGAACGACAGGATGGTCAGCGGGTTGGTGATGGTGAGAAACAGCGTCGAGAGATAAGCCCGCCAGAGTCCCCGCCCGCTGGCGTGCGCCGCTTCGGTCGCCGGATTGCTGCGGAACGTGCTGATGCCCAGGTAGAGCAGAAACAGGCCGCCCAGCAGGCGCAAAATGATCAAGGGCAGCGTCGCCGCGCCGGCCAGACGCGCCGCCAGACTAAACCCCAGCGCCGCCAGACAGCCGTAGAGCGCATCGGCCGTCGCCGCGCCCAGCCCCGACACCAAACCGCTCAGCCGCCCATAGGCCAGGGTGCGCCGAATGCAGAGCACGCCAACTGGCCCAACCGGCGCCGCAATCGCCAGACCCAGCCCAATCCCTTTGATCAAGAGTGAGAGATCCACGGGCTACTCCTTATGTAGAGCTAAATTCGACTAAAAAACCAACGCCCGCCCAACGCCGAGGTTGGACGGGCTGCAAGCCATACCGCCAGGCCAACCTCAGGGAACCTGGTTGGTCTGGCTTTGTTGGTTGGCGCCGGTTAGCCGGTTATTTGGGTGATTGTTCATCGTTTGTTGCTCGCTGCTTTCTGCTGCTTCCGACTGGCCTCGGCCTGCTTTTTCTGCTGCTCCAGCTGCAGCCGCTTGCGCTCGGCCGCGGCCTCGGCCTGCTGGCGCTTGAGCGCGGCCCGGTGCTCGTGCCACTCGCTATAGCCGCCGCTGAACGAGTCCACCGCGCCGTCGGTCACCACCAGCACCCGGTCAACCACCCGATCGAGGAAATAACGGTCGTGCGAGATCACGATCACCGTGCCGTCGTAGCGGTCGAGCGCATTCTCCAGCACCTCGGCGGCGGCGATATCGAGGTGATTGGTCGGCTCATCGAGGATCAGGCAGTTGGGGCGATCCAGCATCAGCAGGGCCAGCTGGAGCCGCGCCCGCTCGCCGCCCGACATTGTGCTGATCGGCTGGCGACACTGTTCGTAGGTGAACAAAAAGCCGTCGAGAAATCCGATCGCCTGGTTCTCGTACATCGAGCGGGTCAGCCGCACCACCTCGATCGGGGTAGCGCTGTGGTCGAGATTCTCGACGCCCTGGGCGAAGTAGCCGATCGAGATCGACGGCCCGCGCCAGACCAGCCCTTCGGTTGGCTCGATCAGGCCCATCATCAGCCGCCCAAGCACACTTTTGCCCGCGCCGTTGGCCCCGATAATACCAATTCGCTCGCCGCGCCAGATCGTCTGCTCGACCCCGAGCAGCACCAGGTCGGCGTCGAATGCCATGCTCACATCGCGCAGCTCGACGATCTTCTGGCCGCCGCGCACCGCCGAGCGCAGCGCCAGGCCGAGCTTGCGCCGCTCCAGCACCGGCTTCTCAACCTTGTCCATCTTGTCGATCTGCATCTGCTTGACGCGGGCCTGGCGGGCGCTGCGCTCGTTCTGAAATACCGATGCCCACAGATTGAAGCGCTTGATCGCCTCCTCCAGCCGGGCGATCTCCTGCTGCTGCGCGGCAAAATCCTGAGCCTGCTTCTGCAGCATCAGCTCGCGGTTGACAGCGTAGGCCGAGTAGTTGCCCAGCCAGGTCGACACCCGGCCATCCTCAAGCTGCACAATCTGGGTGACGGTCTCGTCGAGCAGATAGCGGTCGTGGGAGATGATCACGATCGCGCCGCTAAACTCACGCACCAGCGCCTCCAGCATGCCGCGCCGCGCCAGGTCGAGGTGGGTCTCCGGCTCATCGAGGAGCAGCAGATCGGGGCGCTGAATCAGACAGGCCGCCAGGGCGATCAGCTTGCGCTGGCCGCCGCTGAGCACATTGGTCGGCAGCTCGAAGGCCTCGGCCTCCAGGCCCAGCGCCACCAGATGTCCGCGGGCCTCGTTCTGCACCATCGGGCCGCCGACGGCCTCGAAGCGCTCCAGCAGCTTGGCCTGCCGCTCCAGCACCTCGCTCATCTGATCCAGATCGTTGAGCACGGCGGGCGAGTTCAGGGCGGCCTCGCAGGCGGCGATCTCGGCCTCAAGCTGGGCGAGATCAGTGCGGGCGGCCAGCACCGTCTGCATCGGGGTGTGCTCATTGCCGGCGATATGCTGGGGCAGATAGGCCACCCGCAGGCCGCGCCGCCAGGTCACCGTGCCGCTGGTGACATCCTCCAGGCTGGCCACAATCTTCAGCAGGGTCGACTTGCCGGCGCCATTCGGCCCGACCAGGCCGATCCGGGCCTTGTCATCGATCTCCCAGGTCAAGTTCTCGAAAACCGAACGTCCGCCGTACACTTTGCCGATGTTCTGGATGCTTGTAATAATCATAATGGTCTCCATTATACCAACGTGCGGCGAACGCAAAAAAAGATCGTGGCGCACGCTGGCCCACGATCTTCACAATAATGACTGTTGAAATTTGGGCGCAGCTATCCTATGTGCGCCCCTGGTTAAAGCCTTTACGCTCATGAATAATGTTGAAGCTTCCTGCAGCCATTGGGTAACCTTTCAACGGTAGTTGGGCTAGTCTAGGCAAAGTCAGGTCTGCTGAGATCAGCCCTGGGGTGGATATTTCACTCCAGTAGGCCAACCGGCAGCGGACGCGCCGGCCGGCCGCGCAGCAGAAAGATCAGCGCCAGGCTGAGCCGCTCGGCCCAGGCGGCCTCGGTGTGGTGGGCGCCTGGCGCCTCGACATAGATCATCCGCTCGCCCAGGCCCTTGGCGCGGAGCAAGGTCGCCATCCGCTGGACATCGTGGAGCATCCAGGTGCCCTCGGCCGTCCCGGCATCCAGGTAGATCCGGCTGGATGCGCTGGTGGCCCGCTGAATGAGCGGGAAGATCGCCCGATTGGCAAACCACAGCGAGGGACTCATCACGCCGGCCAGGCCAAACGTCTCGGCGTGGCTAAACGCCGCGTACAGACTGATCAGGCCGCCCATCGAGGAGCCGAAAATACCGGTGTGCTCGCGGTCGGCCAGGGTGCGGAAATCACGGTCGATGATCGGCTTGAGGGTGTGGACGATAAAGTCCAGATAGTCATCGCCGCAGCCGCCGCCCCGGCGCAGGTCGCTGAACGGGCTATACTCGTTGCAGCGATCGGTGCCGAGGTTCGGAATGCCGACCACAATTGCCTCGATGCCGCCGTACCCCAGCGTGGTCAGGGTCTCGTCGACGCCCCACTCGCCGCAGAAGCTCAGCGCGACATCAAACAGATTCTGCCCGTCGTGCATGTAGATAACCGGGTAGTGCTTGTCGCTCGCCGCATACGACTCGGGGAGCCAGACAAAAATCGCCCGCTCGTTTTCCAGCTGCGGGCTCCACAGGTTGGGAATATATTTCAAGCTGCCAACGACGCTGTGCACGTCGCGCTCGGCAGCATAATCTTGCCAGTTTTCCACACAAAACCTTTCTCTAGCCTGAAGTTCTAAAACGATCCGCGTCCATCAAGCAAGAGTTGTACCATAACGCACTGCATTATACAGGCAGTGGGCTAAAAAACAGCGCAGCCCAGAAGGAAGTGCTCTGGGCTGCGCTGCCGCTTGACCGAACATGTAGCTAATCTTAGGCGGCGCCACGGGCGGCTTTGGCCTGGCGCATCGCCTCGGCCAGCTGGGCAAGGTGGCCATTGGCGTGCATCGCGCCCAGGATATAGCGACCAATCGCGTTCATCGGCCCAAAGCGCGGGATGGGCGTCTGGGTGACATCCATGTGCGGCGCATCGGGCCAGGCATCAAGCATAGACAGGGCCATGCGGCGGCTCTCCTGGAGGCGCTGGCGGATCTGCTCGACCGAAGTGATCGTGGTCCAGTGGGTTTCGTAGCGCGAGCGCTCTTTGGGCTCGACGCCACGGGCCAGCGAAAGCGCCAGCATCGCGCCCTCTTCAACCCCGGCGGTCGTGTGGACGACAATATGCCCAAAGGTCCAGGCCATCTCGCGCTCTTCCTCGGAAGCGCCGGGATCGTTGGCGCCAGGATCGTTGGGCACAAACACAACGTCAGCATCTTCAGCGCCCTCAAGCAGGGCCAGCATCTGGTCGGTGATGCCGTTGGTGGTGGTGTACAGGTCGTCCTTGGTAACCGTCGCGGCAAACTCGCCGATCATCTGCTTCTGCTCGGTAAGCGGTGAGAAATCCAACATACAAGGCTCTCCTAGGTAAAATACTTGTCCAGCTAAACTATACCACTGAAAATTAGGGGTTAGGGGTTAGGAGTTAGAGGTTCGTAATCTGGGTAGGGAGGCCTGATCACTAGCCACTAAATAACTGCTACAATCGACAGCCTATTATTTTTTTGCGAGCGACCCATGCCCACACCACCTCTCGACGGCCTGACGGTGCTGGACCTCTCGCGGGTCCTGGCGGGGCCATACTGCACGATGATTCTGGGCGACCTGGGCGCCGATGTGATCAAGGTCGAGCACCCGGCGGGCGACGATACCCGGCGCTGGGGACCGCCGTTTGTCGCCGGCGAGAGCGCCTACTATCTGGCGATCAACCGCAACAAGCGCTCGGCGGTGGCCGACCTCAAGACCCCGGCGGGCGCCACGCTGGTGCGCCGGATCGCCGCCAGCGCCGATATTCTGGTCGAGAACTTTCGGCCTGGGACGCTGGAAAAGTGCGGGCTGGATCTGGCCGAGCTGCGGCGAATCAACCCGCGCCTGATCACCCTGACGGTAAGCGGAATGGGCGCCAGCGGGCCGGAGCGCGACCTGCCGGGCTACGACTTTGTGGTCCAGGCCAGCGGCGGCCTGATGGCGATCACCGGGCCGGTCGAGGGGCCGCCGAGCAAAGTCGGGGTGGCGATCGTCGATCTGACCACCGGGATGCTGGCGAGCAACGCGATTCTGGCGGCGCTGTACGCCCGCGAGCGCACTGGCGCGGGACAGCACATCGATATCTCGCTGCTTGAGGCGCAGGTCGCCTGGCTGGCCAACGTCGGCAGCGCCTACCTGGTGACCGGCGAGGAGCCGCAGCGCTACGGCAACGGCCACGCCACCATCGTCCCCTACCAGACCTTCCCGGCCAGCGATGGCGAGCTTGCGCTGGCGGTTGGCAACGACGGCCAGTGGCAGACGCTGTGCGCCATCATCGCCCGGCCCGATCTGGGCGAGGACCAGCGCTTCGCCACCAACCCGCAGCGGGTGGCGCAGCGGGCGGAGCTGGTGGCGCTGCTTGAGGCGCACTTCCGCGCCCAGCCGGTCGCCCACTGGGTCGGGCTGATGCAGGCCGCCGGCATCCCCGCCGGCCCGGTGCGCACGATCGGCCAGGTGCTGACCGACCAGCAGGTGCTGGCCCGCGAGATGGTCGTAACCGTGCAGCACCCGACCATCGGCGACCTGAAGCTGCTGGGGATTCCGTTCAAGTTCTCCGGCACGCACGCCAGCATTCGCCGGCCGCCGCCGCTGCTGGGCGAACACACGGCCGAGGTGATCGCGGAGTATGGGGGCCTCTAAAGCGAGTCAAAAAGTGGCACTTTTGATTCACCACCCCCCCGCCCCGCCTCAAGGCGGGGAGCGCAAAGGGTTTTCATCCCCTTGCAACCCCTAAAATTTAGTTGGTGGATCTCTTCCGCTTGGTGGATACACTCTTCTGTGAGAACGCATATCCCTTGCCAAAGCGAACACCGCACCTTCTCATAAAGCAAGGTGCGGTGCGCTTAGATCATTTGATCTATTTTTAGAGTTCACCAAAATTACTAGAATTTATTCTTCATCTTCCCATGAACTCGACCACGCATCAATAACTTCCACATTTTGAAACCAGCCATTCGTTCGAATTCTGGCTGCCCAACCTTCTGCATAAT
>JACCRK010000208.1 GCA_013813565.1 Herpetosiphonaceae bacterium | reverse complement strand
TGGGGTCGGAATATGCGAGAATGCATCTTCTCATTCGTTCATACCGCCCACCACCGGGCGTCCGTGCATCAGGATCACGCCGCAGAGTTCCCCGAGGTTCTGGTCCGATGAGTACCGCTGCCCAATCAGAAGTCCGCGAGCAGGGATGTCATTTCAGAAAAGCAGGAGCCATCACAGTGGTCTGAATCCCTGAGAACTGAACATTAGAATCGTGGCTGCCGGCAGTTTCCGCCCTGGCGGCCACCAGGGCCGGTAGTGCCAGAAGAATGAGTGTCATCAAAAGGGCGCTTGCAACGAACTTCAGCGTTCTGGGGTGTGCCATATCGCGTACCTTTCATTGGGTTGCCGCCTACAAGCGGCGTGCCTAAATCCCGAGGTGCGAGGAGATCTGCGATGAGGATTCTTGGGAGCGCTCCCAAGTGTATCTATCCTACCACTGGAACCGAATTTTTTCAACTGAGGATTAGTCGAGGGTTGTAGTGGGGTAAATGCAGCCATGCCACACCTGGATGTGCGCAGATTGAAGCTGGGAGCGATCCCGTAGAAGCATTGTTGCTTTTGGGCGCCCGCACGGTGCGATCGGTGACCTGCTGATTCAGCAGCGCCGCAAAGTAGCGCTGTTTATCACGCTCTGCCAGCCCGCACAGACAGCAGTGCGGGCTAGCAAAGGCAGCGTGGAGGTCCATATTTGTGAGCGCTCCAACATACGATCCGAACGTCTGACCTAGTCCGGCTCGGTCCAGGCCATCACCGCCATTGGCAGCGCCTGAGGCAGAATGATGATCCATAAACCCATGAGCTGTAAATCAACCCAGTCAAAGGTAAACCAGCCAACCATACTGAGGGTATAGAGAAAGTAAATCAGCGCTATACCGATGGCAAGAAAATGAAATGCCGTGCGATAGGCCCTGCTAGTAACCATCTTCTGGCGCTCATCAGGGCTGCGGGCAGCTGTAATGCCTTTCATCGTCCAATGAAGCGCTAGCAAACAGATAAAAGTAATCAGCGCTCCTGCTATGAACAACGGAGCAAAGATAAATCTATCTGCGCTAACAGGCTCCTGATGGATCATACTTGCCGTTCCCAGCCCGCTGAGTGTCGCGATGCCCATCAGCGCCACCAGCCAGCGGCGGCGGGTGCGCGAAAGCGGGTAGGCCAGCTCAGTCTCCGTTTGTTCTTGCAAATGCGGGTGGCTCATTGGGTATTCCTCGTTTCTTCAGGATACAGCGCTTCGCTGAATGGTCGAAAAGGCTCGCGGGAGAAGATCGCCTCGATCGGCAGGCGGAAAAAGTCGCTGATTCGAAAGGCTAGCTCCAGGCTGGGGCTGTACTCGCCGCGCTCCAGATAGCCGACCGTCTGGTAGTTGACCCCCAGGCCGGAGGCCAGATCCTGGCGGCTCAGCCCGCGCTCGGCCCGCAGCACCGCCAGCCGGTTGTAGATGGTTTTCTCAGGCATACAGCTCGCTTCCCCACAGAGAAGATATATCTATTACGAGATGGAATATAGTACATGTACAACAAAATGTCAATATCTTAGATAATAGTTCGTATGATAGCGATACCTGCAATGCTGGCAGGCTGTGGCTGATCGGGACTTTCGGCGGATATTTTTTGCCCTGACCTGTGCCACCATGCCCCGGTGCATATGCTATTATGCGGATATATTTATGTTGAGGACTACCTGATGACGGCACGTTTACGCACCAGCACGACAGCGGTCAGCGGAGTGGCTGTGGTTGGCCTGATGACGATGAGCCATATGGCCAACGACACCTGGACCGCGCTCCTCAGCCCGCTGCTGCCGCAGATTCGCGACACTTACAATGTGACAATCGCCGACACGGCCATGCTGGTGGCGATCCTGGCCTTTGCCGGCTCGATGCTCCAGCCGCTGCTTGGCATCCTGGGCGACCATATCGATCGGCGCCTGCTGGCCGCCTTCGGGCCGGTGCTGACCGCGCTGGGCCTGACGATGATCGGCTATGCGCCCAACTTCTTCATGCTTGGCGCGCTGATTATGCTCGGCGGATTGGGCAGCGCGATCTTTCACCCCTCGGGCGCGTCGTATATCGCCGTGAGCGCCCGGCCGGACCAGCGCGGGCTGTTTGTCTCGATCTTCTCCGCCGGCGGGACGGCTGGGATGGGGCTGGGGCCGCTGCTGGCCGACGCGCTGAGTCTGCGCGCGCTGCCCTATATCTTGCCGGTTGGCCTGCTGCTCGGCGCGATCACCTACTTTTTTCTCCCCTCAAGCAGCAGCGCAATCCGCACCACCCGCACGCTAGGCGACTACGCGGCAGTGTTCAAGGGCCCGGTGCGCTGGCTCTGGGCGATGAGCGTCCTGCGCTCGCTTTCCAGCGTCTCGTATATGAGCCTGCTTGGCTTTATCCTGACCGCCCGTGGGCAGGCCTGGCACATCAGCCCGAGCCTGGCGGTCTACAACATCGCCTCGGCCTTTGGCGGCATCATCGGCGGGCGGCTGTCGGACCGGATTGGCCGCACAGTGGTGCTGCGATCAAGCATTCTGCTGACGATCCCGATCTTCATTGGGCTGGTCTACTCGCACCCCGGCCAGTGGTGGTACTATCCGCTGACCGCGCTGGTCGGCGCTATGGTGATGGCGAATGTGCCGGTCTCGATTGTCGCCGCCCAGGAATATGCGCCGCATAATATCGCCACCGCCAGCGCCCTGATGATGGGCTTTGCCTGGGGCACCTCGGGCGTGCTGTACCTGGCGATTGGCAAGCTGGCTGACCTGACCTCGCCAATCACCGCGATGGTGGCCGCGATTCTGGTGCTGCTGCCGGCCTTTTTTATCACCATCCGGCTCCCCGAGCCAGAGCGCACGACCAGGATTGGCTAGGAGTTGGCGGCTAGTAGCAGGCAGTAGCTAGGATCTGCTACTAGCCGCGAGCTACGGTCTCGTCCCTGCGCCAGGCGGTCGATTGGACGAAGGTGTGCAGGCCAAGCTGTTCCAGATTATGCTGGCTGATCGAGCCCAGGCCGGTGCGGCTGAATGCGTGAGTGCAGCCCCGGGCCTGGGCGGCGTGCAGGCGGGCGTCCAGCAGCGACTTCTGCAACCCCAGGCCACGCTGCTGCGGCAGCGTGGCCGCGCCATCGACCAGCGCGATCGGCCCCTGACAGAACATCACCCCGAAGGCAGCCGCGGTCTGATCAACGGCGGCGACAAAGCAGTGAAAATCGTTACCGCGATAGCCATGCTCGGCCAGCGTCTGCCAGGCGGCGGCAGCAGCGCCTGTATAGCCGTAGGCGGCGACATACAGTGCGCCAAAGGATGGCCAGGCGTCGGCTGCCACCGGCTGAATTGAGTGGCTGGCTGGAAGGGCGGGAACACGCCGAGCCAGATCGATCTGCAGCCATGGAATCTGCCAGCGCGGCGTGTAGCCGTAGGCGCGTAGCACCGCTTCACTATGCGCACGCTGTGGGCCGGGCAAGACCTCGATCACCACATCACGCTTGGCCTCAACCACCTGTTGGAGGATGGGATCACGATCTTCTGAAACTGGCGCTACATAATTAAACACCCGATCAAACGGAATCTGCCCAGGGTTCTGCGGCCAACGGTCGGCAAACAAAAACGTGGTTGGCTCCCGCTGCGCGATCACAAAGCCAAACCGGTCACCGACCCCGGCCTCGGTAGCGCGAATACGGGCGATCCAGGCCTGGACGAGCCGCCGCTGGCAGCGGTCAAGCAATTGGGGGTTTTCAGAAATTTCCATGCAGCGCTCCTGGATTATGCACAGGGCTACAGCTGTTTTTGCAGCGTAACATAGGTTGGCCCGGGATAGCCCGCGTGGGTGCCGTGCTTGAAGAACTCGTAGCCAAGCCGCTCGTAGAAGCGCCGATTCTCCGCCAGGGCCAGCCGCACCGATAGCCGCACCAGCGTCAGCCCGCTTTGGAGCGCCAGATCCTCAACCGCCGCGATCAGGCGACCGGCCAGGCCTCGGCGGCGATACTCGGGCAGCACCGCCAGCCGATCAAGGTAGAGATGATCAGCGCGGAGGTGGTAAAACACACTGCCGACCATCATCTGATCAGCATATGCCACCAGGGCGCCGCCATCGGCCAGCTCCTGGCTGGTTGCGGCGACCGTCTTGGTCTGGGCGCTGGAGGGTGGATCCAACTGGCCCTCGTACTCGGCAAACGCGGTCTGAATAAGCGTGACAATGGCCGGCAGATCGGCCGGGCTGGCTGGGCGAATCTCAAGCATTGAACTCTGATCCTTTCTTTTCCCTCAGCTGGTAGCTTATTTTCAGGCAAAGAATTATGTCAAATAAAACCACTCTACGCGGCTAGCCTCCCACCTGCTTGACGCCATAGCCCAGCCCTTTGAGCGCAGTAGTAACCCGCTCGCGATGGTCGCCCTGAATCTCCAGCTCGCCATCTTTGAGCGACCCGCCGGCCCCGCACACCTGCTTCAGGCTGCGCAGCAGCGTCGCCAGCGTCTGCGGATCGTGCTGCAGGCCGCCGACGATGGTGACAGTTTTGCCACCCCGACCCTTGCGCTCGCGGCGAATCCGGGCAACCTGGCTTCCCGCTGACGGATAGGCGGGCGCGGGCGTATTGTCAGGCGCCGGGTCGGGGTCGGTGGTGTAGACAAGCGTGCTGCCTGGTTTGCGTGACATTGCTTTGGCTCCTTCGCTGGAATCGCACTCGTTCCTAATCCAGATTAATCGCTTAATTCTATCCTAGATTGGAGTGGGCTATGCAGCAACGCGCCAGTCTCGATGGTCCAATTCTGAGAGAAATATTAATAAACCCTAATTTTTATCCAGCTTACTGCTGAGCTTACTTTTCATCTTCATGGCATGTCAAATGCTTATAATAAAGATCTGGCAACCTCGGAGGTCAAGGAGATAGCATTATGCCGACGATTATGATCGTTGAAGATGACTGGGCCGTTTCACACATGTTGAGCGATGTATTGAGCGATTATGGCTACAACGTGGTGATGGCTTTTGATGGCTTCAATGCCCTACAGCAGCTGGATGGCGTTGAGCCCGACCTGATTTTATGCGATGAAATGATGCCGCGTATGGCCGGCCACGACCTCTGTCTGCACCTGGCGGCGGATGATAAGTATCGCCATATTCCGGTTGTGATGATGTCGGCCCGCCATCTGGAGAGTATCCCGGCGCCCGAAACATGTCTGATGTTTATTCGTAAACCATTCTCCCAGGATGACCTGCTCAATACCCTGATTGATATTTTAGGTGACGAACCGCCATACTTAAATTAGTCCGCGATCGGCCTCAGGGAGCAAACTCAGGTACACTATCAACCATATTCATGGGATGGACTTGCTTGGTCTGCAGTCCACTCCGATCATTCCCTGGAGAAAACAATGGTTCCACAACGCTGGTTGATACTGTGTGGTGTTATGCTGCTTGTGCTGGCTGGCTGCAGCCGCCAAAACGAGGCGCTTGTGCCAGCCCCGCTGATCCAACCCCGCCTAGCTGCATCAGCAACCGCCACGCCCGAGAGGTTGACGATCACGCCCGCGGCGATCGCCACTGCCGTTGCGCCCACTGCGGCCCCGCCACCCGCAACAAGCACCCCGGCGCCTACCGCCACCCCGGCCCCGCCACGGGTTGGGATTCAAGTTGGTCACTGGAAAACCGCAGATCTACCCGATGAGCTAGCGCGCTTTCGGACCTCGACCGGCGCCTACTCCGACGGGACCAGCGAGGCCGAGGTGAACCTGGATATTGCCCAGCGGGTCGCCTTGCTGCTTGAGGCCGAAGGGATAGTGGTCGATCTGCTGCCGGCAACCTTGCCCGTCAACTACCAGGCTGATGCGTTTATCACCATCCACGCCGATGGATCAACCAGCTCCAGCGCCCGCGGCTTCAAGATGGCGACCCCGTGGCGCACCTCAGCGGCCTCACAGCAGCTCTACGAGACCCTGCTGGCCGAGTACGCAGCTGGCACTGGATTGCCGCAGGATGGCGCGATTACGGTCAATATGCGCGGCTACTATGCCTTCAACTGGCGCCGTCATCGCCATGCCATTGCCAAAACCACCCCGGCCGTCATTATTGAGATGGGCTATCTCACCAACAGCACCGACCGGGCCTTTTTCCGCGACCAGCCCGACCGCATCGCCACCAGCATTGCCGCCGGAGTGCGGCGCTACCTCACCGAGCGCGACCTCAACGACAAGGACGCCCTGATCGCCCGAGAGTTCACGATCCACCGCGCCAAATCCGCTGGCGCCACGGTTCACGCCACACCGAGCGATAGCGGGCGGGTGCTTTTTACCGCCAGCGACGATACGCGCTTTATGCCGTTTCGCGAGCAAAATGGCTGGTATGAAGGGGTGGTGCGCGGCGAGTGGCGCGTGATTGGCTGGGTGCGTGCCGAGCAGTGGGAAGCGACCGATGAGCCATTTCCCACCCCGACCGGCCAGTAGCTTCTGAACACCTAATCCTCTCTTTTCTTCCAGCTCCAGACTGACGATGTACTATAAAAATCCCCCTTTGAGGGGGATCAAAATACTATAGAGATCTAGTATCAAGGTAGTTTATGATAGAGAGAACTCACCCCAAGGTGGTAACCCGAGTAGGGGATTGAGTCAGCCTACCCTGAGGTCACCCTGGCTCAGCACCATTAACTGATAACTGAGAGGAACACCGTGGCAACTACAGATCGGGAGGGGACGATGGATTTTTATCTAAAAACTGCAACGCAGCGCCCACGAACGCTCTTCATCACCGCAGCAATCCTGGCTGTGGGCGCGGTAGCCGACCTGCCTTTAGCCCTCAACAACCAAAGTTCGACCCTGTTGGTGCCGCTGCTGATTGGGGTGGTGGTGGTATCGGTGGTGGTCATGTGGCTCGCCTATCGCGGCTGGCTAATGCTGGGCGGAATACTGCTCAGCACAACCATTTTCATCGCGGTGGCCCTCTCCTCCGACGCCGAGAGCATGCTCTACGGACCAGTCGGCACGGCCTTTATCTTCCCCATCCTGATCGCCGGACTGGTGCTTGGCGCCAACGCTGTGCTGATCTTTGGCACGCTGGGGATTGCCACAATCATCATCACAACGCTGTCAAGCAATCTGGTCTGGACAAGTAGCACCTCGCTGATTACCGCGATTCTCGTCTTGAGCACGATGTTGCTCTGGCTCACGATTAGCCTGCTCCAGAGCAATCTCAACGAAGCCGACCGTCAGCGCCAGAGCGCCGAAACCGCCGAGGCGCAGAGCAGGGCCTCGGCGCTCTCGCTTCAGGAAATGCTCCGCAATCTGGAACAGCGCAACGCCGAGATTACCCAACTCTATGAGACCGTCAATAACCTGGAGATCCCAGTCATTCCGCTGATGGATGGGATTATCGTTGTCCCACTGGTGGGCCATCTGGACACCCAGCGCATGGAACGCCTGGCAGATCATGTTCTCAAGACAATTCATCAGGAGCGAGTACGGATTATTTTGATTGATATTACCGCAGTGCCAGTTTTTGATACCGCCGTCGCCCAACGTCTGGCCAGCCTGACGACGGCAGTGCAGCTCCTGGGCGCCAAGGTAATTCTGACTGGCATCAGAGTTGAAACTGCGATTACGATTACCTCGCTCGGAATTACGTTCGATAGCATCAGCACGTTCAGCCGGCTTCAGCAGGGCATTGAGGTTGTGCTGATGGGAAATACAGCTCGCAATTAGGTATATCTGCTGAAATGGTGAGGAGGCACACATTGCACTATGGATCTATTCACACCCACTATCCAACGCGCTTCAAAGGGGTATTTAGCCAGCGCAAGGACCGCTACGAGCCATTTATTGCCACCGCACGGCAAACGCTGGCGAGTGCTCCAATCCCTGCTGTCCTCCAGCCCTGGTATCACTCAATGGTCACTGCGAATCCGCAGCCATCGTTCATTCTGCTGCCGCTAATATTTCTGGCGGTTGCCGATGAGTCGGGCGGGATTACCTCGGCGCACGAGGAGTACTTGCCAGTGCTGATGCTGGCGATGGAGGCCTGCGCGCTGATGGATGATACGGTTGATCGCACCAGAATGCGCTCCGATCGGCCGACCTTTCCCGAGACGTTCGGCGATGTCAGCAGCGTTCCCATGCTGGCGGCGCTGCTCGGCGTGATCTTTCAGGAGACCCAGCGGATTGATTCACGCATTCTGGGCGATCTGGCGCAGCTGTTTACCCTGCTTGGCTCGCTGGAGCTCTGGGAGTACCATCATCGCTATCCCAGCGATAGTCAAACGCTGGCCCTGTGGCTCGATCATCGCTATGCGCAGGTTACGCCGGCGGTGACCTATGCCTTTAATGCGGCCCTGCTGCTCAACCAGCAGCCACCAATCCCGCCGCACGTCGCGCAGTCGTTTGCCGAAATCTTTCAGGATGTTGATGATATCGTCAATATTCAGGAGCAGCGCCAGCTGGTCGGCGAGCACGATGACCTCAAGATGGGAATGGTCACCCATCCACTGCTGGTGAGCATGGCGGCCCCAGCGGTTCGCTCGGGACTAATTGACCTGTGGGCGGTCTATCGATCGCTGCAGTTTCTCCCCCGCCACGAGCTGACCAGCCAGGTCAGGCGAATGGATGCGCTGGCACCGTTGCAGGCCACCTACCAAAGCGTCCACAGTATCATCGAGCAGATTGGCATTCCAGCCACGCTCGAGAAAATCCACCAGGATGCCGCCAGCTGTGTCGAGGCGGTGCCCGCTGAGCTTAAGCAGCTGATGGGGGAGCTGGTGGCGGCGTTTATCGACCGAATTGCCCACAGCGAGATACTCTACGCACAAGTGGGTGGTCGCTAACATCCACCTGTTCCAAAAGCCGCTCAGCCAGGCCGGTCCCATTTTTGGGGGCCGGCCTGTTTGCTTGTCACGGTTGAGTTCGCCTGGCGCTAATTTGGTAGGGTCCTTTTCCAACTATAAACAGAACGAACCCCGTGATTCCACCGACAACTACAATTTAGTTGGAGGAGATCACGGTTGCCGGTGGGAGGATGGTTGGGCGCAGCCGCGGACGCACCAGGCGATACACACACACCAGTGTCTCGATAAGTGTTGCCAGCGCGATAAAAACCAGCACAGCGCGAATAACTACCATTCCGGCGATCTGCTGATCATTGATCAGCATTTTCGAAAGCTCGTCCATGCCGCTAAATATGCCTGGCACGCCAGCCGCTTCCAGCCAGGTATTGTGGCCATGAATCAAGGTCGTCAGCACGCCCAGCCCGAACAGATTCGACCCGATGGTGGCGATGCGGGTCCAGCGCTGCCAGCGTCCGCGCCACAAAAGCACAATCTCGATCACAATGCCGACCACGATGCTGAGGCTGACCCAGGGAAAGTAGCGCTCGATCACCGGGTTTTCAAAAAAACCGCTGCCATCGATCCAGCTAAATCCGCCATCCTGGGCAAAGCGGGCGAGAAACACCAGCATAACCACGTTCACCACAATACTAAAGCCCTGTTCGCCCCGTCTAATCTGACTGCCGCCGGCCTCCATGGCTGGAAGTTTGCGCGGGTCGAAGGTTTCGGAGCGGGTGAACTTCACCTCAGCCTGCTGCAGCAGCCAGAACACTACCACGACCGAGCCAAGCGCCCCAGGCAGGCTCTCCAGAACGCCTGTGACGATCCGCCAGGGTTTATCCCAGGTGACTGGCTGGCCGGCCCACAGCCCGATCGAGGTGAGCACTGCCAGCAGCTGCAGCCCAATAATGACCGTAAACACAATCCCGATCACCATGCGAAAGGTCGGATACAGCGACGGCCCGATCAGATACTGGCCGGCCGGATAGTACGATGCGGCTACTTTTTCGGGCGAGCCCATTGTTTGCAGCAGGGCGACCACGCTTTCCTCAGGCGGCTCGCCATCGCCCGCGGAGTCAAGGGCATCGTACAGCGACGAGCGCAGCTCTGCCAGAATATCGGTCCGTTTGGTGGCTGGCAAGGCGCGTCCAACCGCCTGCAGATAGCGTTCGATCAGTTCCATACGTCTCCTTACACAACAAGTAGGTTTTCCATCACATCGACCAGTGCCCGCCAGTCCTGAACCAGCGCCCGTAGCACCGCCTCGCCCGTCGCATTGATCACGTAGTAGCGCCGTGGCCGCGAGCCCTCGGTGTTCCAGCTGCTGTCCAACAATCCCTGCGACTCCAGCCGCCGGAGCAGCGGATAAAGCGTCCCCTGATCGATCTCCAGCCCATGCTCGGCCAGCTGGGTGATCAGGGCATAGCCATATTTCTGGTCCTTCAGCTGGCTCAGGGCCGCCAGGATCAAAATACCGCGCCGGAATTCTTGCGATATTTTGTCATAGACTTCAGATTGGGTTATATCTAGTATCATATGTTGCATTATACTGTACGACATACAGTATTACAAGAGGCAATTAACCCAATGCCGATCGGCGTGAGCAGGCCGCAACCTGTCCACAGCGATCGGCATTTCGTGCTCGGCGCCGGTTCTGCAATCGGAGAGGCGCTAGCGCAAGGACTTGAGATAGCCCAGCAGATCGTGCATATCCTGCTCGCTCAGGCTGGAGAAGCCCGGCATCTGGCCGCCGATCGCCACACCGCCGACCCGAATCCACTCGCTGACATTGGTGTCGTTGATCGGCTTGCCATTCGGCAGGCTGCCGGCATGCTCGCCATTGCCCGCCATAAAGCCCAGCAGGCCGGGGCCGACCAGCTTCTGGGCGGTGGTGGCGTGGCAGCCGGCGCAGCCATTGGCCTGGAACACCGAGGCGCCAGGGTCGTCCGGCGGGCTGAAGGATGGCTGCGGCATGGCCGGCTGCTCGCGCGGGCGCAGCAGGGTGATCTGCTGGCGGCCATACTCGGCGACATACAGGTAGCCATTGGCGGGATTCTCAACCAGGTCCAGCGGATGGTCGAGCTTCGTCAGGCTGGGCAGGTCGAGCTGGGCGGCGACGATATCCAGGTCAGGCCCGCCTGGCTCAAGCACCATAATGTTGCCTCTGGTCCAGCCGACGATCAGGATTTTACCCTGGAGCAGGCCGCCAAAGGCCGCGCTTTGATACTCGATGATCCCGTCAGGCGAGTAGTTGGTATTGAAGCGATAGGCCACGCCGCGCCAGTTTGGGTCGGGCAGCGTGCCCTCGGGATACTGGCTCACCTCGACCGGGTCGGCGGCGCCGGTGGGATTGCCGCCATTCATCACCCACTCGCAGCGGGTCGGGTTGGGGTGGCCATAGTAGCCGTGCTGCACCACGCGGGCCAGCAGGTCCGGCTGCGCTTTGACCTTGAGCAGCGCGGGCACGGCGGCGGCGGCGTAGGGCCGGCCATCGATTCGGCGCCGGCACGACTCCCATGCCTGCAGGTCGGCGGGCGAGGCGGGGGTGTTGCCGCCGGAGCTTGAGCCGTTGATCGGCACATACAGCTGGCCATTGCTATGCCAGAGCAGATCGTAGGCATTGCGCAGGCCGCTGGCATAGATGGTCAGCGGCGCCTGCTGGGCGAACGGATCGTAGCTGCCGCCATCCTCGGTCTTGACGCTCAAGGGCGGCTGGACAATCGCGGCGATGTCGATCCGCAGCACCGCCGCGTTGAGCAGATGCTCGCGGCGCTCGCCCCAGCCGCTGTCGGCCGCGCCCATGGCGGCGTTGCTGCCCTGGACGACATACAGCGCGCCATCGGGGCCGAACGCCAGGCCGTTGGTGAGATGGTCGTTGACCGAGCGCGGCAGATCGATCACGTAGTCCTGCACATGCGCAAGGCCGGGGCCGCTCAGGCGGGAGATCTTGCCGCGCCAGTCGGGGACGCCCTGGCGGGTATCCTCGGTGTGGCTGACCCAGGCGATCACATTGGCGGCGGTCGAGGCGGGGTCGATCGCCAGGCCGATGATCAGCCGCGGATCGGCGTTGGCCGCCTGGAGTGCGGTGATCACCTCCGGGCTGCCGGTGGTGCCATCGGCGTTGAGCGGAAAGCGCACCAGCCGCCCTTTGACGGTGGTGGCATAGAGCTTTCCATCCGGCGCCAGCGCCAGGCTGGTGTAGTCGGCTCCCGGCTGGCGGGTTTCGGCCAGCTCCACGCGCTCAAAGCTAATCGGGCTCGCTGGGCTGAGCAGCCGCCCCCCACCCCAGCCGAGCAGCGCCACCAGCGGGATCAGCAGATAGAGCAGTCGGGCCTTCAACCAGCGGCGACTCAAGCGTCCTGACATGCCAACAGCTCCCTTCAACAGCAGGTTTGCCGGTTCTCGCCAGCAAACCCAAGATCTTTTCTGACCCAATGCTGCTGCGAACTATAAGCGTAATGCGGCGGGCAGAATGTAACTTTTCTCACACAAGGCAGGCAGATTTCTCCACCGGGCCGCTTTATTCAGCGCCGCAGTGCGCCTTACGGCGGGTCTGGCGGGGTTCGCCATCGCCTATAATGATGCGATGTGCCTGGAGCCTGGCAGCGACTGGCACCAATCATTGCTATCACAGACAAGGGGACACCATGAAGCCTATCAGCCGTTCCGGCACCCTCGCCATCGCCTGTGGCATCTTTTTGGCGCTGGGCCTGCTCGTCGCCGCGCTTGGACCGGCGCTGCCAGACCTGGCGCAGAACGCCGGCAGCACCCTCGCGGCGCTGGGCGCGGTCTACACAGCGTTGTTCTCCGGCGCCTTCCTGGCCCAGCTGGTGGTCGGGCCGTTGAGCGACCGCCTGGGCCAGCGCCCGCTGGTTGTGGCCGGCATGGTGCTGATTGGCGCGGGGATGTTTGGCATAAGCCTCAGTGGCTCGCTGACGCTCACGCTGGCCTGCGCGGCGGTGGCAGGGCTGGGCCACGGCACCCTGATTGTCGTCATGCACGTGCTGATCGCGCAGCTGTTCAGTACAGGAAGCGTCTCAGCGCTCAATCTGATAAATGTGTTCTTTGGCGTCGGCGCGGTGTCCGGCCCCGCCCTGGCTGGCCTGGCCCTACAGCGCTGGGAGACGGCACTGCCAGTGCTGTGGTTTGGCGGCGGATTGCTGCTGGCGCAGCTGGCGCTGGTGCCCTTGATGGCCACCGGCAGCCTGCCGGCCAGGGCCGCTGGCGTGGCTCCACAGCAGATCCAGATCTACAAAATACCCGCCCTGTGGCTGCTGGGCATCCTGCTGTTTGTGTACATCGGGCTGGAAAGCGGGGTTGGCGGCTGGACCACCGCCTACCTGGAGCGCAGCGCGGGGCTAACCAAGGCCAGCGCGGCCTGGGCCGCCTCGGGATTCTGGCTGGCGCTGACTGGCGGGCGTGTGGCCGGGGCGATCATCGGGACACGAATGCCCCCGACGCGGCTGCTGCAGATCAGCGTGGCCGGATCACTGGCCGGCGGGCTGGCCTTCGCCCTCGGCTCCGGCAACGGCCCCATCTCCATCGGCGCGATTCTGCTGATGGGATTCTGCTTTGGCCCGGTGTTTCCGACAACCGTGTCCCTGACCACCGCCAGCTTCCCCCAGGCCCAGGGCAGCGCCACCAGCCTCGTGGTTGCGATCGGCAACACCGGCGGGATTGTGCTGCCCTGGCTGTTGGGCTTCCTGCTGGAGCGGAGCCCTCAGGCCAGCGCGCTGCTGGTGCTCGCATGTGCCATAGCGCTGGCCGCAATCCTGGCGCTCTACACGCTCCTGAGGTCACACCGGCCCACCGCTCAGCCAAATGTGGCGTAGATAGCGAGAAAAAAATGAAGATCCAACCATTCCGCCAATTCCTGGCCGTGATCGCACTCAGCGCGGTGCTGAGCGGCTGCGCCGGCGATCAGCCCGAGGGCAGCCAGGCGCTGCGCCAGCTGCCGACGGTCACCGCGGTCGTGGCGACCGAGCCGCCAGCCGCCACGCCGCCACCGCCCACCCGAACCATCGCGCGGCCGACCGCCACCGCCATCCCAACCCCGTCGGCGGTCCCGCAGATCGTCGAGACCGCCG
>JACCRK010000203.1 GCA_013813565.1 Herpetosiphonaceae bacterium | reverse complement strand
GATCACGCCCAGCTGCTGCGCGTGATCCCCGCCAAGCAGGCTAGTACATGGTCCAGCCGCCATCAACCGCCAGCGTCTGGCCGGTGATGTAGGCCGCTGCGTCGGAGGCCAGAAAGACCACCGCGTTGGCGATATCCTCGGGGGTGCCGAGACGGCCAAGGGGCACGCGCTCAAGCGCTTTGGCCCGTAGATCGTCGGTCATGGCGGCGGCGGTCATATCGGTCTCAATAAAGCCAGGGCAGATGGCGTTGGCGGTAATGTTGCGCGAGGCCATCTCCAGAGCCACGGATTTGGTAAAGCCCAGCAGACCGGCTTTGGTGGCGGCATAGTTGGCCTGTCCAGCATTCCCGGTCAGGCCGATGATCGAGCTCATCGAGACGATGCGGCCCCACTTATTTTTCATCATCGGGCGCAGCGCCGCTTTGGTCAGCAGCATCACGCCGCGCAGATTGGTGTTCAGCACAGCATCAATGTCGTCGGCCTTCATGCGCAGCAGCAGATTATCGCGGGTAATGCCGGCGTTGTTGATCAGAATATCGAGGCGGCCAAAGGCATCGGTGGTGGCTTTAATCAGCCCGTCGTGGCTGGCGGCGTCGCTCACATCACCCTGGACGGCGATGGCCTTGCCACCGGCCTGCGTAAGCTGGGCGACAACCTCGTTGGCCGCCGCCTCGCTGCCGCGATAGTTGACCACGACTGCGGCGCCACTTGCGCCCAGCGCCAGCGCAATCGCCCGGCCAATCCCCCGTGATGCGCCTGTGACGAGCGCAGTTCGCCCTGACAGATCGATGTGCATTGTTGCTCCTTGAACTTAGAAATCGGATTTGGCATAAAAGCAGATTAAACCATCCGCCATCCGCCATCAACGGTAATCGTCTGGCCGCTCATATAGCCCGACTCGCGCTCGGCCAGCATCAGCACCGCCGGCACAATCTCGGCCGGCGTGCCAAGCCGCTTGAGCGGGACAATGTTGGTGGCCCATGGAATATAGCTCGGGTCAAAGGCGGCCATCTGTGGCCGTGAGATCAGCCCTGGGGCCACACAGTTGATCGTGATGCCCCAGGCGGCGACCTCGCGAGCGAGGGCCTTGCTAAATCCAATCACGCCACCGAGCGCGGCGGCATAGTTGGCCTGCATCAGCGCCCCGGCCAGCGGCTGATAGCCGACGACGTTGACAATGCGGCCATAGCGGGCCTTTTGCATTGGGCGCAGCGCGGCGCGACAGACTCGCGTCACCCCGCGCAGCATCACATCAAGCACCTCATTCCACTGCTCCAGCGTCATGTTGACCACCGGAGCATTGCTGACGGCGGAGTGGGCCGTGATCAGCGTATCGAGGCGCTCCCAGCGGCGCAGCGCCTCTTCAACCAGCTTATTCATGGCTTCCTGGTCACGCACATCGGCTTTGACCGCGACGAGACGATCATCGCTGCCAAGCAGATCAACCAGCTCCTGAGCCGCCTCTTCACGCTGGCGATAGCAGAAGAGCACCCGTGAGCCACGCTCAATCAGCCCGGTCACGATCTCGCGCCCAAGGCTGCCGGTGCCGCCAGTAACAATCGTCACTTGATCTGAAAAATCCATAACACCAACTTTTGCTGATTGGAATACCTAATCCCTGCGCGGAGCGCCTACGGCATCACCCAGCCGCCATCAATGGTCAGGACGTGGCCGATGATATAGGAGGCCGCCGGCGAGGCCAGAAACGCGACCGCTGGCGCAATCTCCTCGGCGGTGCCAAAGCGCTTGAGCGGAATCACATCCAGCGCCCAGGTGCGCAGCCAGTGCGGGATCGCCTCGATCATCTCGGTCTCGACATAGCCGGGCGCAACCGCATTGACCACGATTCCGGCGGCGGTGACCTCGCGGGCCAGGGCTTTGGTCAGGCCGATCAGGCCCATCTTGGCGGCGGCGTAGTTGGTCTGCCCGACATTCCCCGCCAGGCCAGCCAGCGAGGCGACGTTGACGATCCGTCCGTAGCGCATCGACTGCATATGCGGCAGGACCGCCTGGGAGCATAAAAACGCCGAGGTCAGGTCGGCCTCGATCACGGCGTCCCAGTCGGCATCTTTCATGCGCTGAAACAGATTGTCGCGGGTGATGCCAGCGTTATTCACCAGAATATGCAGCTGGCCCCAGGTATCCAGGGTGGTCTGGACCAGCCGTTTAACATCGTCGGGCTTGGTAACATCAGCCTGAATCGCCAGGCCCTGGCCCTGGCTGGCATTGATCGCGGCCACAACCTCGGCCGCTTTGGCGGCGCTGGACTGATAGTTGACCACAACTTTGACGCCCCACGAGGCGAGCTCAAGCGCAATCGCCCGCCCAATGCCCCGTGAGGCCCCGGTAACAATCGCAACTTGTCCGGCTAATCTACGCATTATTGCTCCAACGAACTGAGTAATCTGACGCTCCAGCAGGCGATGGGAAACTGAGCCACTTATCTCGATCGCCCTGGGCTGCGCGCCTCTATGCTAATCGGCTTCGCTGGTTAATGCAAAAGATTGGCCCTGATCAGCGCTAACCCGGCCAAATCGTGGCGATTCCGGCTATATTTGGGCCTGGAATGTCAGAATATCACTCAGGCTGGCCAGATTGATCCGCTGAACATCAGGTGCAATCCGCTTGACCAGGCCGGTCAGGACGCTGCCTGGCCCGATCTCGATGACGGTCGTGACGCCATACTGGTGGAAGGTCTCGACGCTGGCGATCCAGCGAACCGGCGCTGTGACCTGGGCCACCAGCTCGTGGCGGATATCAGCGGCGGCCTGGATGGGCTGGGCGGTGCTGTTGGCGATCAGCGGCATCTGGGCCGCGCTGACGCTGGTCTGCTCGATCGCCTCGGCCAGACCGGCGGCGGCGGCGCTCATTAGGGGCGAGTGAAAGGCGGCGCTGACCTGGAGCGCTGTCGCCCGCTTGGCCCCCTGGGCTTTGGCCTGCTCCATCGCCGCCTGAACCGCCGCCGTCGCGCCGCTGATGACCAGCTGGCCGGGTGCGTTCTGGTTCGCGATCACACATGGCCCAATCGCACTGGCCGCCTCGCAGATCGCCGCCAGCGGCTCTATGTCCATGCCGAGGATCGCCGCCATCATGCCATCGCGGGCCGCCGCCATCAGCTCGCCACGCCGGCGCACCAGCTGCAGGGCGCTGGCAAAATCAAGGCTGCCGGCGGCAACCAGGGCGCTGTACTCACCCAGCGAGTGCCCCGCCACCAGGGCTGGCTGCAGCGTTACCCCAACATCGCGCAGCACCCGCAGGAGCGCCACACTGGCCGTGAGGATGGCCGGCTGGGCGTTCTCGGTCGCGGTGAGCTGCGCCTTGTCCCCGGCAAAGCACAGCTGGGCCAGATCAAACCCCAGCACAGCGTTGGCCTCCGCGAAGGTGGCGCGGGCGACCGACGATTGTTCCGCCAGATCCTGGCCCATCCCAACGGCCTGGGACCCCTGGCCAGGGAAAATAAAGGCATAGCTCATCGTATTTTCCTTATCCACGGCGA
Source organism: Herpetosiphonaceae bacterium (assembly GCA_013813565.1). GTDB lineage: Bacteria > Chloroflexota > Chloroflexia > Chloroflexales > Herpetosiphonaceae > JACCRK01. Next base: position 20,932 of record JACCRK010000203.1, on the reverse strand, counting down.
AGCAGTGTGATGCTACGCTGCCGATCGCCGTATTTCTGGCTGTTACTTGCCCCAGGTCAACACGCCGGCCGCCCAGGTCAGACCGCCGCCAAAGGCAGCGAATAGCACGGTGTCGCCATCGTGCAGCCGGCCGGCTCTGGCCGCCTCGGAGATCGCGACGGGAATCGTGGCGGCGGAGGTGTTGCCATACTCGTGAATATTGACAAAGACCTGCTCCATCGGCACCTCCAGCCGTTTGGCGGTGGCCTCAATAATGCGCAGGTTGGCCTGATGCGGGATCATCAGATCGACATCGGCCGGCGTCTTGCCAACCTGGCCCAGCACATTCAGCGACCCGTCAACCATCGATCGGACGGCGTGCTTGAACACCTCAGCCCCGTTCATCTGCAGCAGCTGCTCTTTGTTATCGAGGCGCTCCTGGTTCATCGGACGTAGGGTGGCGCCGGCCTTGACCCACAGCATCTCAGCGGTGTTGGGGATGGCTCCGAGCTTGTAGGATTGGAGACCACGAGGCTGGTCGCTGGCCTCAACGATAACCGCACCGGCCGCGTCGCCGAACAGCACACAGGTGTTGCGATCCTCCCAGTTTAGATACGATGAGATCGTTTCAGCGCCACACAGCAGCACGCGCCGAACCCCGCCACCGCGCACCATGGCCGAGACCGCACTGAGGGCATACATAAAGCCGCAGCAGGCCGCGTTCATGTCGAAGGCCCCGGCCTGTGGCGCATCAAGCTTGCTTTGCACCAGCGCGGCGGTGGAGGGCAGGAGCAGATCCGGCGTGGTGGTGGCGACGACAATCAGATCGATATCTTTGGCGGTCAGGCCAGCCTCCTCCAGCGCCAGCAGGCCGGCCCGAGTGGCCATATCGGCGGTCGCCTGGCCTGGGGCCGCGATATGGCGTCGTTTGATCCCGGTGCGCGACTGAATCCACTCATCGCTGGTCTCAACAATCTGCTCAAGGTCGGCGTTGGTTAATACTTTTTCGGGCGCATAATGGCCCCAGCCAGTAATTGCGGCATACATACACAACTCCGTTGTTTAGAAAAGCAGTCCAAGGGTACTGATACTCATGCTGCACTGCACAATAAAGCGCTAAAAATAGTGAAAGGGCAAAGGACGTAAATCCTTAACCCTTTCAGCGTGTCCGAAAACCCATGCCTAAGCGTCAGCGTTCTCTTTATTCAAGTACTGACGACCTTTGTAGGTTCCGCAGTTCAAGCAAACGCGATGCGGGCGGCGATAACCGCCACAGTTAGGGCAAAGCGAAAGTGAAGGTGCGGATAAGACCAGATGTTGACGACGATGCCCGCGCTGTTGGCGAGTGATTTTCCGACGTGGCAATGCGCCCATTGAAGTCAGGCTCCTTTCAAATGAGTAGTTGTTTTAGAGCAGCGAGGCGTTCATCAATAACCTCATCTGCATCGGTGTTTGCCTCTGGCTCCTCGTTCAGGTTGACGCCAGATTGTGATAGCCCCCGACAATCTTCCCGACAAATGGGCGCAATTGGCAAGGCTAACAACGCATATTCACGAACAGCATCACCTAGGTCAAGCAGGTGGTTGCTGTTGATGCGAAACATATCTGCTTCCTCTGGATCCGGCAACGGTGAGCCGGTCGTGGGATGCACTGTGGCGTGATATTCTTCATCGAAGCTAACCGTCACCGGCTGGGCAAAATCGGTCAAGCAGCGTACACACTCAATCACGATCGCACCTTCGACGGTTGTCTGAGCCAGCACGCCATTTTTGGTGCGGGTAAATTTTACCGTCCCACTGATTGGCTGTAGCTCCAGGCCCTCACCCAGATTCAGCATGGGGTCGGTGAACTCGTACTGCCGGGTTGCCCCAATATGTTGTTGTAACAGCTGCGCGACATTGAAACGGAGATCAGACATAGTGTGTCCTCCTGCTAGATTTCAACGACCCGCAAGCGAAGTGACATTATAGACACGAGCGAATGGTCTGTCAAACCACGCCTAGTTCATCCAGTCCATTTTGGATGATCGTCAGTGCCTTGCCGACCCGTTCCTCTAGATCTAGCAGCACTTGCCGCGAGTAATCATCGGCCTCAGCGCGAACCCGTGCGGCTTCGGCCTCGGCCTCACCAATAATCCTGGCCCGTTCACGTTGCGCTATCTCTAGCAATCCCTGATCCGACAATGACAGAGCAATTTTTTTCTTGGTCGCCTCGATCAGCTGTTCGCGCTCGCGCACAACCTGGCGGGCCTGGCGCAGCTCATCGGGAACCGCCACCCGCATCCGATCGATGATATCGAGAAAGCGCTCCTCTTCAATCATCAGGCGGCGACTAAATGGCACCCGGCCTCCGGTGGCTAACGCCTCCTCCAGCTCATTGATCAGCCGTTCAAATTCGGCTTCAGCGTACTCGGGTGGCTGCTGAACCTGGCCAACGCCCTCTTCCGGCTCATCGGCGGCGGGCCAGGAGGTGGCGGCATTGCTCTCAGTCATCGACGGGCCTCCTCGTGGTGGGCAAACACCTGGGTTAATGCGGCTGCAACATGCGGCGGCACAAATGGGCCGACATCGCCCTTGTAGGCCGCGATCTCTCGCACAGCACTGGAACTCAGGAATGTATATTGCTGATCGGCCATCAAGCACACCGTTTCAATCATTGGCGTCAGACAATGGTTGATATGGGCCATCTGAAATTCATGCTCAAAATCCGTCGAGGCCCGCAGGCCACGGACCAGGACGGTTGCCCCAACCTGCTGCGCATATTCGACCACCAACGTTTCGAAAAAATCGACGCGGATGTTCGGCAGATGGTCTACCGCCTCGCGGATCATGGCTAAACGTTGCTCGGTGGTAAACAATAAATTTTTGTTGGGACGATGCGCAACCGCTAAAATTACCTCATCAAACAGGCGAGCGGCCCGGCGGGCAACATCAAGATGTCCGTTGGTGATAGGATCAAAGCTTGCGGGGTAGACAGCAATAGTCACAGAATTTACTCCGCTGTGGTGGTGGGTGGTTCACATTCGTAGATGGAAAAGCACGAGTCGCCGATGCGTCGGTATTTCAGAAGACTCAGCGGGCCAAGCTGCGCCGGCATCACCAGCCGTGGCCAGTGTCCCAGAACCAGCACACCATCAGGGGCGAGAATGTTCTGCTCGCCAACTCGAGCCACCAATTCAGGGATCCCTTCCATCGCATATGGCGGATCGAGCAGGATTATAGCATACTTTGTTTGCTCATCAACAAGCCCTAAAAACCGCTCAACCGGCATGTTCCAGACCCGCGCCTGCTCGGTGAATCGGGTCAGCTGAAGGTTCTCTTTGATTACGTTGGCCACCGGTGCCCGCGCCTCGACAAAATCACACCACTCCGCGCCCCGCGACAGACTTTCGATCCCCAGTGAGCCGGTGCCGGCAAACAGATCAAGCGCCCGGCCAGCGAAGGCATCGTAGCCCTCCAAGATGGAGAACAGCGACTCTTTGACCCGGTCGAGCATTGGTCGCGTGCCAATATCCGGCGGCCCTTTGAGCGTCCGACCCTTGGCACTTCCCGTAATTACCCGCATATGTCCTCCCATGAGCCGAACTCAGCTCACGCCCAGCCGACGTCCCGCTGGTGGCTGGCTAAAATACTTCGGCGCCGTACTCGGAGACATTGTCGGCAAACTCTTCAATCTCGCGGCTCATGCGGAGTTTGCTGATCTGGCCGAGCAGGTCGGGCCGATTGGCATCGCCGGCCAGCACGGCGCGCTCAAGATACTGGGTCAGATAGAGCTTGATCAGATTAAGCTGCACCGTGCTGAGACTCTCGCCATTCATATAGGTATCCACGGCGTCGGCCAGCACCCCGGTCTGCTCTTCCATCCAGAAGCGTGGCGGCGGGTTGACCTTGAACGGGTAGGGATAGTCGGCGTTGGGCACAAAAACCATGGCGCCAATCTGCTCGGCGTCGGCAGGTAGTTCATTGGACATTGTTATGGTTCCTTATAACTTGGCGAATTCGCTGCTTAGAGTAGCACGACCTGGCGGCTTTCGGCCGAGTCCAGCGCTCCCATAATGATCCGCCAGTCGGCCAGCGCCTCATCCAGCGTGGCCACGACCGGCTCGTTGCTGCGAATCGCGTGGTAGAAGTTGTGAAACTCACCAATATAGCCACGCGCATCTTCGGCGCGATACTCGACGTTTTCGCGATTGGGACGATGCAGGGTTGCCACGCCGTGACGCACCGTGATCGTGCCCTCCAGGCCCAGCGCCGTAATCGCGTCGAAGCTTGGCTCGGCGGCCTGCACCGCGCCGCTGAAGAGCAGCTGGCCCAGCGCCCCCGAGCGAAAGCGCACGTTCAGCACCAGCGAGTCGCTGCCCGCCAGCACCGGATGGACATCCTTGGTGAAGGCGTGAAGCTGCTCGACCTCGCCGCCGACCTCGCGCAGCGCGGCAACCTGGTGCACGCCGGCATCGGCGATGACCGCCCCGCGATACTGGTGGTCCTGGCGCCAGGCAGTGCTGGCAAAGCCCTCGGTGGGGTCCGACCAGAACGCCGCGATGATGTTAATGATCACGACTGTGCCGATCGCGCCCTCCTCAATCCAGCGGCGCGCCTGTTTGAAATCGCTACGATAGTGAAAGTTCTCGGCGATCTCAATCACCACTGGCGCGTCACGCAGCTCGGCCACCAGATCCTCGGCCTGCGCCAGGCTGGCCGCCAGCGGCTTTTCACAGATCACGTGTTTGCCAGCCCGGACTGCGGCGCGGATCGCCGCGGCATTCAGGTGAATTGGCAGAGAGATGAGCACCGCCTCCAGCTGCGAGTTGCCGAAAAACTCATCCCAGTCGGTGGTGACCACCGGATCGCCGCCGACCAGCCGGGCGATCTCCTGAGCGGCCGTCAGGTCGATATCGCAGACGGCCGTGATGGTGAACATACCGGCGAGATGGTGCAGGGCTGGCCAGTGCAGATGCTTCACCGCCAGGCCGGCGCCAAGAATGCCCAGGTTAATGCTCTGCATATCTAAGGATGTTCCTCACGATGATGGCTACGTCGGCGGAGCAGTGACGGGCGGCGGCGATGGACACGGACGGTTGGCGGCATGGCCTCCCGCTCGGCCCGGCGCTGGCGCCGCCTTGGTCGCTCAAAGCGCAGATAGTCGTAGCCGGCCAGCCCAATCCCTACGACAATTACGAGCGCGGCGATCGACGAGAACACCAGCGTGGCTGTGTTCCGATTGACCACACTCACAATAAATGTGCCGGCAATCAGCAGCCAGCCAATGGCGCCCTGCCAGCGGCGGCGGAAAACCACCACGACAACCAGGGCAAACAAAATTAATAGACCAATCACCAATCGTTCGAGATTGCCCATAGCACAATACTCCTCAGTGCAGATTAAATTAATCATGAGTGGAAACGCACTGTTTGACAAGCACAAACAATACCATTATTCTTATACCTAGTATTGCATAGTATATTCTAAAGCAAGGTACAGTTATGTTTGAACGTGAACTGCTTAAAGGAAGTCTGGGTCTGATGCTGATGGCTCTGATTGAACAGGGACCAATGTACGGCTATCAAATTGCCAAGCTCATCCGTGCGCAGACCAACGATGTGATCGATCTTAAAGAAGGCTCGCTCTACCCTGCACTCCATCGGATGGAAAAAGAGGGTATGATTGAAGGATTCTGGCAGCGCCGCGACGATGGCGTCGATCGCCGCTATTATCGTCTATCGGCTGAAGGGCAACGTATTCTTGATGAGCGGCGTGCTCAGTGGAATCGCTTTAGTGCCGCAGTATCGAAGGTGGTATCCGATGCGCCCATTCAATGAGTCATACTTTTCTGAGCTTGAGCACGAGCTCGGCGCGCTGAGCGCTGAAGAGCGCGATTCAATCATTCGCGAGCTACGCTCGCATACCGAAGATGCCTCGGCCGACCCAGCTGCCGATATGTTTACGGTCCAGGTCGGGCTGCCAGAGCAGGCCGCCAAAGTTGGCCGTCACTTGCGCAGCGTCCATATTGCCGCCCGGCGTGAGGCCCGCAAGCGCCGCTCGACCTTGATTGTCAGCACGCTGATGGCCGTTACAGTTATTGTACTCTCGTTTATCTTTCCGTGGTTTGATGGCAATTTAATTGCTTTTATCCTCGGCGGTGTCGCGGTGGTGTTTGGCGTGCTGGCCCTGATTGGGGTCTGGATGCCCAAGCCCAACATTGGACGCTGGCTGGTGTGGAGCGGCAGCGCCGGCCTGACTTTGGTGGGCATGCCCGCCGTGATCAGCTTCAGCAGTTTTTATCTGATCTGTGGCCCGCTGCTGCTGCTCACCGGGATGCGCCTCCAGCGTGTATAGCTTCCTAGCTTCGTCCTCGCGACCTTAACGATTATTTCAGACAGCTTGCATCATTAACAAGCTTGTCTTACCCAAATAAGGAGCTATTCTGTGATTAACGAACCCCTCAACTCAGCCCAGGCGCCCTTGCAGCTCAATGGCCCGTGGACCCGCGAAGCCCGTGAGCGGGCGGTGGCTGATGAAGTAAAACAGGCCTATATCGAATACTTCCGCAAGGCGGTCAAAATCCGTAACTGGATCCCGTGGGATGACCTGCCGCTGAAAGAGATGGAGTCCAACGGCCATCTGCTCAGCGAAGATACGATAACGTTAATCCAGAGCTTCCTGGGTGTGGAAGATTATGTTGGCGACTATGTGCTCGATGGGCTGAATGTTGTCCACGGCCGCCGCGAGCGCCGCAATCTGCAGCTCCAGTGGGGCGCCGAGGAGGCCAAACACGCCGAGTCATGGGAGCTGGTGCTGCTTCACTCCGGTGTGCGAACGCAGGAGCAGCTGACCGAGTATCGCGACCGGGTCGCCGACCATCGCTGGACCATGGGCGAGAATCACCCCGGCTTCGATACCCCGCTGGGCCTGGCCGCCTACGCGATGGTGCAGGAGCGCGCCACCTACTTCAACTACGATGAGCTCCGTAAGCGGATTCGCGCCGACTATGGCCTACCCGAGCAGGCAACCCCCGAGGAGCGCCAGCGCGGGCACCAGCTGGGCGCCGCCGCCGCCTTCAAGATCGTCTCAACCGACGAGATCGCCCACCACGGGATGTTCCTGCGCATCATTGATATCCACAAACGCTACTTCCCCTACGAGACCCTGGATATGGTCTTTCGGGTGCTGAATGGCTTCAATATGCCAGCGCTCTACATTCTCCCCGATGCCCAGGAGATGAAGGCGGCCCTGGAACGAACCAAGCTATACACGCCTCTGAAGCACGGCCGCTCGGTTGCCAATCCGGTCCTGGATGCGCTGGGCTTTGATAACAAGCGGGCCCTCGAGCGGGCTGTCCAGGAGTCGAAGCTGCTACCAACCGGCCTCGGCCCAGAGGCGGTCTCGATCTCCCGCTCCGGCGAGTTTGTGATCGCGATGGAACCATCCGAACACGATATGGCGGCCGGCTAGGCATTCACGTTCGACAGCATTGCCCGCCGCGCGAACTGGTACACACTGTATCAGCCCAGGCGTCGGGTTGGTTTAGGGTTCTAGGGCGTAAACCCCACGAGCTTTAGATGCCCGAAGGGCACCCAGACATTCAGGTAGACCCCCGCAACACGTCCAAGCTGTGCTCTCGCTGCGGTGAACTGGTTGAGAAGCGGTTGAGCGATCGCACACATACCTGCGCGAAATGTGGGCTGGTCCTGGATCGGGACGTAAATGCGGCGATCAATATCTTGCAACGTGGCCTCCAAATGCTCCAGACCTAGATGTGTGGGATGGGGCGGCATCCCCTTGAAGCCCAAGCCCTCGGGCTTGGGAGCCGTCACGAACTATTAATATGGCTATTATTCTCAATCCGCCCGCCCCGCTGCCCGCCAGCTTTACGGCCCCGACGCTTTTTCTGGCCGGCTCGATCGAGATGGGCCGGGCCAGCAACTGGCAGCAGGAGGTCGAGGCCAGCTTTGCGCATAGCGCGATCACCATCCTGAACCCGCGCCGCGATGACTGGGACGCCAGCTGGCGCCAGGAGCTGGCCAACCGGCAGTTTCGCGCCCAGGTTGAGTGGGAGCTGGCGGCCCAGGAGCGCGCCGACCTGATCGTGATGTACTTTGCCCCCGAGACCCAGGCGCCGATTACGCTGCTGGAGCTGGGCCTGTTTGCCCGCTCCGGCCGGCTGGTGGTCTGCTGCCCGGCGGGCTACTGGCGCAAAGGCAATGTCGATGTTGTCTGCGCCCGCTACGGCATTCCCCAGGTGCCGACGCTGGCCGAGCTATGCGCGGAAGCGGCCAGGCGGCTTGGCGCAGCGTAGTCAACGATCCATCGTTTCATGCGCTATCCTTTGCGATTCAAACCTGTTGCCGGCTGGCGAAGCAAGATCGATACTTCGAGGCTGGCAAAAGCTATCTATAATTGGTCTATCGCTGGATGGTACGGCTGGGCGGTGACTTTTTCTTTAGTTCGGCGAGATATGGTACAATAATGCGGCTGATCTGTGACTTTATGCCTCGGCCCGAGCGGTCGAGGTTTTTGGTGTGAATTAAATGCAACGAACAAACCTTCGCAATATCGCCATCATCGCCCACGTTGACCACGGCAAGACAACGCTGGTCGATGCTATGTTGAAACAAAGCCATATCTTCCGTGATAACCAGCATGTTGCCGAGCGCGTGATGGACTCAAACGACCTGGAACGTGAGCGCGGTATTACGATTATGGCCAAGAATACCGCCGTCGAGTACAAAGGCATCCGCATCAATATTGTGGATACCCCCGGCCACGCCGACTTTGGCGGCGAGGTTGAGCGCGTGCTGAACATGGTTGATGGCGTGCTGCTGCTGGTCGATGCTGTTGAAGGCCCAATGCCACAGACTAAGTTTGTGCTGCGCAAGGCCCTTGAGCAGGGCCACCGGGCGATTGTGGTGGTTAACAAAGTTGACCGGCCCAGCGCCCGCCCGAACTATGTGGTCAACGAAACCTTTGACCTGTTTATCGATCTCGGCGCCACCGAAGAGCAGGCCGAGTTCCCAATTATCTACGCCAGCGGTATCGCTGGAACGGCCGGCTACGATCCGCACGCCATGGCGGATTCGCTGGAGCCGCTGTTTGAGACGATTTTGAACTATGTTCCCGCCCCAACCGTTGACTACGATGCGCCACTGCAGATGCTGGTCACCGCCACGGCCTACGATGACTACAAAGGCAAGATCGTGATCGGCCGGCTCAACTCGGGCACGCTGAAGAAGGGCCAGATGGTCGCCCACATTCCGGCCAACGAGGACCCCAAGCCGGCCAAGGTCAATCTGGTCTACACCCACATCGGGATGGATCGGGTCGAGGTCGAGGAGGTTACGGCTGGCGATATCATTGCCCTGACCGGCATCGCCGGCGCCTCGATTGGCGATACCATCGCCGACAAAGATAACCCGGTGGCGCTCCCGCCGATCAAGGTGGAAGAGCCAACCGTGCAGATGACCTTTGGGGTCAACACCAGCCCATTTAGCGGCCGCGAGGGCAAGCTGGTGACCTCGCGCAAAATCCGCGAGCGCCTGTTCCAGGAGAAGGAGCGCGACGTCGCCCTGCGCGTTGAAGAGACCGACAGCGCCGATCTGTACCGCGTCAGCGGGCGCGGCGAGCTGCACCTGGCGATTCTGATTGAGAACATGCGCCGTGAGGGCTACGAGTTCCAGGTCTCGGCCGCCGAGGTGATCTACAAAGATATCGATGGCAAGCGCCACGAGCCCTTTGAGCTGGTGGAGATTGAGGTCGAGTCCGACTATCAGGGCGCGGTGGTCGAGCTGCTTGGCCAGCGCAAAGGCACCATGCGCGATATGCGCTTTGCCGACTCAGGCAGCGTGCATTTTGTCTATCACGTCCCAACCCGTGGTCTGCTGGGCTTTCGCCAGCAGCTGCTGACCCAGACCCGCGGCACCGGCATTATGAACTCATTGTTCGCCGGCTATCAGCCCTACGCTGGCGATGTGCAGACCCGCCAGTTTGGCTCGCTGGTCGCCTGGGAGCATGGCACCACCACCGCCTTCGGCCTGTTTGGCGCTCAGGAGCGCGGCCAGCTGTTTATCAGCGCTGGCTTTGAGGTCTATGAAGGTATGGTGATCGGTCAGCATATTCGCGACGAGGATCTGGAGGTCAACGCCTGCCGCAAGAAGCAGCTGACCAACATGCGCTCGTCAGGCGCCGACGAGGCGCTGCGCCTGGATGTGCCGCGCAATCTGTCGCTAGACGACTGTATCGAGTATCTGGCCGAGGATGAGCTGCTGGAAGTAACCCCGCTCAATCTGCGGATTCGCAAGCGCAAGCTCAACACCGACGAGCGTCGCCGCGAGCGCAAGTGGGGCAAGGCCCACCAGTAGCCTCTCGACACGGTAATCACCCTACCCACGACCTGTCAGCTTTCCCAGGCTGGCAGGTCGTGTTTTAGCTGGGTATCTTCTGAGCCCGCCGCCTTTGTGCTACAATGCTCGCCTGGGCGCCACTACATCACTGGATTGATCAGGTTATTGAGGGAGCGCTATGTCGACCTATGTGATTGATGGGCAGGAACTCCATATTCGGGATAGCGAGCGACGTGATGGCCCGATCGCCCTGCTTATCCACGGCTGGTCAAGCTCGTGGTTTACCTGGACACCGCTGCTTTCGGCCATCGCAACCCGCTTTGCCTATATGGCGGTCGATCTGCCTGGCTATGGCCGATCGCCAGCCCTCAAGCAGGCGCCGACCATCGTCGGCTACGCCGACCTGATGGCCAAGCTGATCGAGCGCATCAGCGATCGGCCGGTGGTCGTGATGGGCCACTCAATGGGTGGGCAGATCGCGATGATGCTGGCGCTGCGCCACCCAATGCTGGTCGAGCGCCTGGTGCTGCTGAATCCGGTGGTCAGCGGGCGCCTCTCGACCTATATCAACCTGCTGGTCGCGCCACATATCTTCCTGGAGCGCTATGCATGGGGCGGCAAGCTCCTAAGTTTCCTCGAAAGCACCCCGATTAGCTACCAGAAACAGCTGATGAAGCCCATTTTATTCGCCGAGCGGGCGATGATCTCCAGGCAGGACTACGACCGGATTCGGGCCGATGCCCGCCGTCCTGGCCAGGGCGCCGTGCGGGCAGCCTGCTACCACGCCATGAAGGCGGCCGATCTGCGCGGCCAGCTCAAAAATATCCAGGCGCCCTCGCTGGTGATCTGGGGGGCTGAAGATAACACCGTGCCGCTGCGCGATGCCGGGGCGGTCGCCGATGAGTGGACCGATGCCGACCTGCGCCTGATCCCCAACGCCGGCCACTGGCCACAGTTCGAGCAGTATGAAACCACCCTGCGCTATCTGGCCTCATTCCTCGGCCTGCCGATTCTGGCCAGTCTGCCCGATGACCAGCCCGCCGAGCAGCGCAACCTGGATATTGATGAGATTGCGCTGTTTCTCTCGAACACCGAGCTGGGCCAGGATCTGACCGAGTCGCAGCGGCTGCGGGTGTCCGGCCTGTGTCACCTGCATCACTTTGCGGCCGGCGAAACGCTGGCGCTGGAGGATACCAGCGGCGATGAGATGTTTATCGTGCAGGATGGCCGGGTTGATGTGCTGGTGCGCATCACCAACGAGGCCGGCATCGAGGAGTCCCGCCGGATCAATGTGCTGATGGCCGGCCAGATCGCTGGTGAGATGGCGCTGATCCAGGGCAAAGGCGGCCGCCGCAGCGCCGATCTCCAGGCTGGTCGGGGTGGCGCCACGGTGCTGGCGATCGATAGCCGCTATCTGTTTGCCCTGTTTGAAGATGATGCCTCGCTGGGTCTGAAGCTGATGCGCAATCTGGCCCGCTCGCTGGTGCAACGGTTGCGGGTGCAGACCTGGCAGTTGCAGATGGCCGAGCGCCGCGTTGAAAGTGTCTAGGCTGGCTGCCGATTCTTTTCTGAGGTATGTGGCCCGGTCCTCGTACTGCAATGGTGTATGACCACGCTTATGATGCTTAATCGTCCTCGTTGGCTCCTGATCGGCCTGCTTGCCGCGGCGCTTGTGACGCTGGCTTTTATCCCCCACGGTCGCTTTTGGGTTTTCCTCCCCCTGCTGGTGTTTGGCCCCGGCTATCTGATCGAGCGCTCGCTGCGGCTGGAGCTGCCCTGGCTGGCCCGCCCGGCAATCTGGGTTGGCGCCAGCCTGGCTCTGATCCCGCTGGTGTACCTGTGGATGACTGCGGCCGGCTTGCGCCTCACCCCGCTGCTCATCAATGCGCTGGCCGGGCTGGTCGCCGGTCTGCTGATCCGGGTTGGCTGGCGCGCGCCGTCGCCGCAGGCTGCCGGCGCCCTTGCGGTGCCGCCGAGTATGCTGCTGCTGTTTGGGCTGGTCACGCTGCTGACGATCTGGACGCGGGTTGAGCATATTGCCGGCCTGGTTTTTCCGCCCTGGGTTGATTCCGTGCACCACGCCACGATCACCCGGGTGATCGCGGAACGCGGCCAGGTGCCCTACTCGCTACGGCCTTATCTGCCGATCGATCGGTTTGCCTACCACTGGGGCTACCACGCGATTGCCGCAACAACGCTCCATGGAGCCGGGATGAGCCTGCCGACCGCGATGCTCTGGCTGGGCCAGGCCCTGGGCGTGCTCCAGGTCATCACCATCGGCAGCTGCGCGGCGGCGCTCTGGAAACGCCCCCTGGCGGGCGTCGTGGCCGGGATTATCGTCGGCTTTGTATCGATTATGCCAGCCTATTTTCTGAGCTGGGGCCGCTACACGCTGCTGGCCGGGCTGGTGCTGCTGCCAGCAGTGATGGTGCTGACCTGGTACAGCGCCGAGCAGACCAGCCGCCGCTGGATCGGCCTGCTGAGCCTGCTGATCGCTGGTCTGCTGACGATTCACTTTGTGGCGGCGGGCTTTGCCCTGCTGTGGTGTGCGGCGGTCTGGCTGGGGCGTGGCGTCTGGGAGCGGTCGCGCTGGCAGCTGCTGGCCGGGCTGGCGAGCGCCACCGGGGTGGCCATTTTGCTGGTGGCGCCGTGGCTGGCGGTGCTGGTCGGCCAGACCGCGCAGTCGGTTGGCCCAACCACGCTGCGTGGCGGCGACTACAACACCTACCAGAACGCCGCCGGATTATACTGGACCCTGAATAATCGCCTGCTGGTCGCACTGGCCCTGCTGGGGGCTGTTCTGGCGCTGTGGCAGCGCTGGCGGGTTGCGCTCAGCCTGCTGATCTGGTCGGCGCTGGTGATCCTGTTTGCCAATCCGGTCTGGGTTGGTCTGCCGTATCTTTCATTCTTCAACAACAATATTGTGGCGCTGGCGATTTTTGTGCCATTCAGTCTGCTGATCGGCGGTGGCGTCGCCGCGCTGGATACGGCGGTCATCCGCTGGCTGGCCGAGCGCCGTGCGCCGGCGCGGGTGCGCTCGTGGCGGGCTGCCCGCACCCTGACGCTGGCGCTGGCAGCGCTGTGGTCCGGCCTGACCTTTCGGTCGGTGATCAACGATGGGACGCTGATCGCCCAGGGCTACGATGCGCCAGCCCTGACCTGGGCGGCGCAAAACACCCCGCCCACTGCCCGCTTTGCCATCAATACCGAGGGCTGGCTCTACAATGTGGCCCGTGGCAGCGATGGCGGCTGGTGGCTGCTGCCATTTGCCGGGCGCGAGGTCAGCACGCCGCCGGTTATCTATACCTATGGGCCAAGGCCCTACGTCCAGCAGGTGCAGGCAACCACCAACTGGCTGCGCACCGCCAAGGATCAAAGCCCGGCTGATCTGGCCGACTGGATGCGGGCAAATGGCTTCAGCTATGCCTACGCCACCAAAGCCGGCCGGCTGTTCAACAGCCGGCAGCTGGCGCCCTCGCCGCTCTTCAGCGAGGTCTACCACAGCGACGAGGTCAGTATTTTCGCCCTCAAGTAGCCTCCGCTGACCTGGATGCGCCTCACCAGTCGATCGGCTGGCCCTGCATGTCCGGCAGCGGCGCCACCCCAAACTCGCGCAGAATGCTCGGCGCCATATCCATCAGCTGGCGATCCTCGAGCCTGCGGCCGCCCTGTGGGCGCTGCGGATCGTAGGCGATCAGCAGGCCGTACCAGTCGTGGTTGGCCCCGTCCGGCCCGGTATCGTTCTCGAACTTGTGGATCACCCCGTGGCCGACGGTCCCCAGCGAGCGCCAGGCCAGATCGCCGAAGTAGACAATCAGGTCGGGGGCGATGTTGCGCACTGTGCGATAGATCTCCTGGGGCTTGACCGAGAATGTGCCGATTGGTCGGCCCTGCTCATCGCCCAGCGCGGCCAGCCTGGTGGCAATCTCGTCGCGCACCCGCTCGTAGTCGGCCGGCGCCACCTGGCCCTGCGGCTCGCGCCCCGCCACGTTGAGATACAGCCGCGCATAGTAGCCGCCGGCGGCCCAGGCGGTGGTGCGCTCCCAGTCGATCGCGGCCTTCTCCAGCGGAATAATCCCCTGGGGCTGCTCCTTGAGCACCAGGTAGCCCTGCTGAATCAGCCACTCGTTGACACAGATGCCGCCATCCATGCCCCGTGCGCCGTGGTCGGAGACTACCAGCACCAGGGTCTCGGCGTCGATCTCGGCCAGTAGCTGGCCAATCTGCCCATCGACATACACAAAGTAGTCGTGGATCGATGACTCCAGGCCGTTGTTGGGCGTGTACAGCGGGTGATCGGGGAAACAGTACTGCCAGAACCCGTGGTGGATCCGATCGGTGCCCATTACGACCATCATGGCGTAGTCCCAGGCTTTGGTGCGCAGCAGATGCCGGAAGACCTTGAACTGGCGCTCGGTCATGGTATAGATGTCATCAAGGATGCGCTGCTTATCCTCGGAGCGAAAATCGGAGACATCGAAGATGTACTCACCGCCGCCCGCCGCCTCAACCTCGTCCTTCAGCTCGGGCGGGAAGGTATAGGGGCTTTGGGTTGACGGCGTCAGAAAACAGGTCACCATCTGCCCATTGATCGGGCGGGGCGGAAAGGTCTGGGGCACTCCCAGCAGGGTTGAGCGCTTGCCAACCCGGCCCAGCAGGTCCCAGACCGTGCGCGGTGGGACCTGGCGGGCGGTCGCCAGGCCCATCTTGTCATACGAGTAGTCGGCGCGATTGCGAAAGCCATAAAATCCCAGCTCGCCTGGGTCAAGGCTGGTCATCATACTGGTCCAGGCCGGCACCGTGATGGGCGGGTCGGATGAACGTAAACGTCCATACGACCCCTGCTCCATCAGGCGGCGCAGATTTGGCAAATCATCACGCCACAGATCGAAAACCAGGCGCGGATCGGCGCAGTCAAGGCCGATCAGCAATACTTTACGCGCCATTATCCCTGCTCCTGGGCCGCTCGCACAAAGCCGGACTCGATCAGATACCCCAGAATGCGGCGGGCGTTCTCTTCGGGGGTATTGGACACGGTATCAATGGTCACCTCCGCGTGCTGGGGCGCCTCGTAGGGGTCATCGATGCCGGTGAAGCCGGTGATCTCGCCGCGGCGGGCTTTGGCATACATCCCTTTGATATCCCGCTGCTCGCAGACCTCAAGCGGGGTGTCAACAAAGACCTCGATGTAGCGATCGGTGCCGACCATGCCGCGCACATCGTTGCGGGTGGCGCGGTAGGGGCTGACTGCGGCGCACATGGCGATCCCGCCGTGGCGCACAATCTCGGCGGCCACATAGCCAATCCGCCGAATATTGATGTCGCGATCCTCTTTGTTGAAGCCCAGCCCTTTGGAGAGGTGCGTGCGCACCACGTCGCCGTCCAGCACCGTCACCTGGCGGCCATGCTCCAGCAGCAGCATCGTCAGCACGTCGGCGGTGGTGGATTTGCCCGATCCGCTCAGCCCGGTCAGCCAGATGCAGGCGCCCTGCCGATGGCGCGGCGGGTAGGTCTCGGCGAGAATCTCGGCCACCTCCGGGCGGGTGAACCAGGCCGGCAGCAGCTTGCCCTTGTTAAGATAGTTTTCGCGCACCTGGGTCCCTGAGATCGACGCGATCTCGGTCTCCGGCGTAATGTTCGAAACCTGCTCGTAGCGATTTTCTTCCGGCAGATAGACCAGCTCGTGGAACGGCACCATGGCTACGCCAAGCTCAGCGCTATACTGCGCCACCAGCTCCTGGGCGTCGTAGGGGCCGTAGAAGGGCTGGCCGGTCGAGTCAACGCCGGGGCTGGCGTGGTCGCGGCCCACGATCAGGTGGTTGGCACCATAGTTGCGGCGGATGACGGCGTGCCAGAGCGCCTCGCGTGGGCCGGCCATGCGCATGGCCAGCGGCAGCAGCGCCAGCAAAATCCGGTCCGGGTCGTAGTAGTTCTGCGCCAGGGCTTTGTAGGTGCGCACCCGCGTGTAGTGGTCAACATCGCCCGGCTTGGTCATGCCGACGACCGGGTGGAGCAGCAGCACGCCATCGACGGCCTGGGCCGCCTGCTTGGTCAGCTCCTCGTGGACGCGGTGCAGGGGGTTGCGGGTCTGGAAGGCCACAACGTTCTGGTGGCCGAAGGCGGCGATCCGGGTGCGCGACTGGGCCGGGGTCAGGCGCAGGTCAACAAAGTCGGGGTGGGACGGGATCTGCACCACCTGCAGGCGTCCGGCAATATTCAGCGGGCCCCAGCGGTGCATCTCGGCGACCAGCGGGTGGCGCAGATCGGTGCTGC
This sequence comes from Herpetosiphonaceae bacterium, assembly GCA_013813565.1. Taxonomy (GTDB): domain Bacteria; phylum Chloroflexota; class Chloroflexia; order Chloroflexales; family Herpetosiphonaceae; genus JACCRK01. The sequence continues at coordinate 4,344 of JACCRK010000203.1, read as the reverse complement.
CGAAGACCTGCTGGGCGGTCGCCTCGCGGTCCCACGGATAAATTTCCTCAATTGTCATTACAGCCAGCAGTTCGTTCTTGGCATTGCGCAGCGCCAGATCCTGCCCAACCACGATGTGTGGCCCTGGCTCAACCGGCAGCGTGATGGGAATCGGAAAGATTGCGCCATCGCTCAGGCGCATGTCGCTCAGCACCCGCGTGTAATCTGCCTGTCCCATAAACTGGGCAAGCGGCGAGAACGCGCCAATCGCCAGCATCTCAAGGTCACACACCGAACGCTCCGAGATTTGTAGCGATGGCAGATGGGATGCATATTCGCGCAGAGCTTCGCGCTCGCTATCCGGGACCAGCAGATCAACCAACCGTTCGCCGTAAGGGGAGATGAGAGTCGTCATCTGGGAACTACTCCTGGCTATATAAAAAACCGTAGGCATCATAATCCCTACGGCCAAAATACACAACGTTGTGGTGCCGAGTGGCAGTGCAATAGTGCCATAAGTGGCGCTATTCGTCCAATCTGAAGTATTCTAAGTGCAATACTATACTTTTATGGCCGGTCCTGTCGGCCTCCCAGCGCCAAATCTGGCGATCGGCGCATTGCAGGGCTCGCTCCAGCCTAAAAGCGACCGCTGTAGCTAACATTATGTCTTTATCTGCTATAATGATAGCCAGTAGGACTCGTTCTTTGCAGACAGGGCGCACAACGGTGCGCCTTTTGCGCGGTTTAATCTGTATGTAGCAACCTATTAGTGGATTTTTTATGGAATATCAGCCAAATCTGAGCAATATTAAAGCAGGCAACGGCGGCGTGATTCAGGCGGTTGCGCCGGGCAGCACCGGCGCACGACTTGGCCTTCAGCCCGGCGATGCGATCGTGCAGGTCAATGGCCTGACGATGCGCGACGTGATCGATTTTCGCTTTGCGATGACCGAGGAGCAGACCGAGCTGGTGGTACGCCAGGAGGGTGTCGAGCGCACCTTCCAGATTACCAAAGAGCTTGATGATATGCTCGGCCTGGATTTTATCGAGCCATTGTTCGATCGCCTGCGAACGTGCAATAATAAATGTCCGTTTTGCTTTCTCACCCAGATGCCCAAGGGCTTTCGCAAAACGCTCTACCTTAAGGACGATGACTATCGACTCTCGTTCTTGTATGGTAACTTCGTCACATTAACAAACCTTAATGATGATGACTGGCGGCGAATCGAGGAGCAGCGCCTCGGCCCGATGTATGTCTCGGTCCACGCCACCGATCGCACCCTGCGGGCGATCCTGCTTGGCAAGCCCGATGTCCCCGATGTGCTGGGGCAGATTCGCCGCCTGGGCGAACTGGGCATCGATGTGCATACCCAGGTGGTGGCCTGCCCGCAGGTCAACGATGGCGCGGCGCTGGCCCAGACGATCCACGAGCTTGGCCAGCTCTACCCCGTGGTGCAAAGCATCGCGGTGGTGCCGGTTGGCCTGACCCGCTATCGCTTTGAGGGCAAAAAACCCCAGACGATCAAGGCGGCGATTCGGGTCCACGAGACGCCGGAGTGGATCGACACCAACTGGGAGCGCCAGTCGATCTGGCAGGAGGATGCGCCGGTTGCGACAGAGCTGCTCCAGGCTGTCAGCGAGGGCGATCTGGGCTTTTGCGCCCGGCTTGGGGCCACCACTGATGTGGAGCTGCGCCCCTATCGGAGCGACGAGGCCGCCGCCGTGATCGATATCTGCGAGCCGTTCCAGGGGTACTTCACCGCCGAGCACGGCTCGGTGCTGGTCTACCCATCGGATGAGTTCTATCTGCTGGCCGGCCGTGAGCAGCCCCAGGGTGCGCTCTACGAGGGCTACGATCAGCTGGAGAATGGCGTGGGGCTGGTGCGCCAGTTTCAGGATGACTGGGCCGAGATTGCGCCAACCCTGCCGCGGCAGGTCGATCGGCCAACCAGGATGCTGCTGGCCTGCGGGACCCTGGCGGCGCCGGTGCTGCAGCCAGTCGTCGAGCGGCTGAGCCAGATCGAGAACCTGACCGTGCAGCTGTGCCCGGTGAGCAATACGTTCTTTGGCGAGATGGTCACTGTCTCGGGGCTGCTGACCGGCGGCGATGTCGTCGCGGAGCTGCTGAAGCATGGCCCGGCCGACCTGGTGATGCTGCCGAAAGTCATGTTTGACCACGGGGGAACCCGGACGATTGATGAATGGACAGTCGAGCGCATTGCCGCTGAACTTGGCGCGCCAGTGGCAATCGCCCGGATGCCCGATGAGATTCGGCGAGTGATCAGGCAGCTCAGCCGCCAGCGAGCGACTCGCCCTCGTCAGCCTACCTATTCCGTCTCGTCACGCTCACAGTAGGCCGTGCGCCGCTACCATGCGAATGGAGTCGGTATGATAAATCAATCAGTAGATGCAGAAACAATCTTCGATATGGAAAACGTTTTAGCCTTTCTGGAACGCGCTGACGCGATTGCCAGCTCAACCGAACTCGATGAATTGTTGGAACAAATGCTGGCGTTGATGGTCGAGATTGCCGGCGGCGCGTCAGGCACGCTGTATCTGGTCGAGGGCCAGCAGCTGGTCTTTCGGGTGGTGCATGGCAATCCAGCCAGCCAGTATCTGGTCGGTTTGCGGCTGCCGATCTCGATCGGCGTGGCCGGCGCAACCATCAGCGAGGCCCGCCCAATCTGGGTCAAAGATGTGAACCTCGACCCGCGCTGGGACGCGACAATCGGCGAGATTAGCAACCTCGCTGTGCGCTCGATGCTGTCACTGCCGCTGCAGCTCTCCCAGCAGGTCGTTGGGGTGATTCAAATTTTCAACCCGCACCGCTCCGAGCCACGGCTGCTCCAGCTCCTGGGCAATCGCATGGCCTCGGAGGTCGAGAAGTCGCGGCTGCTCCAGAAAGCCAAGCAGCGTGAGTCGCGACTCAGCGCCCTGGTTGAGATTATTGGGCATATCGGCTCGACCCTCGATCGCACCCAGCTGCTGAATATGATTATGGAGTATGCTCGGAGCCTGCTTGGGGCCGAGGCCAGCTCACTGTTTTTGATCGAGCCCGCCAGCGGCGATTTAATTCTCCATGTCTCGACCGGGCATCTCAATGAGAAGATGCAGGCGATTCGGCTGCCGAAAGGCAAGGGAATTGCTGGATATGTCGCCGGAACTGGTGAGACGGTGCTGGTGGCCGATGTGAGCACCGACTCGCGCCACTACGCCAACGTCGATCAGAAAAGTGGCTTTGCGACCCACTCGATCCTGGCCGTGCCGCTGACCGCCCGCGCAATTACCCTCGGCCGCGATCGCGATGACTCGGTCGAGCATACGATTGGCTGTATCGAGGCGCTAAACAAAATCGAAGGCACGTTCGATGGCGATGATGTGCTGCTGCTCACAACTCTGGCCCGGCAGGCGGCCACCGTGCTGGAGATCGCCACGCTCTACGCCGATGTCAACGAGCTGTTTTTTGATGTTATTCAAGCGCTGACGGCGGCGATTGATGCCAAAGACCCGTACACCGAGGGCCACTCGCAGCGCGTCTCGGAGTTCTCGGTGGCGATCGCCGAAGAGATGAAGCTAGCGGCCGAGTTTGTCCATCACCTGCGCATTGGGGCAATTTTGCACGACGTTGGCAAGATTGGCGTCAGCGATGGGGTTTTGAAGAAGCCGGGGCGCCTGACCGAGGAAGAGTATCGCGAGATGAAGCTGCATCCCTCGATTGGCGAGCGGATTCTCGGCCATATTCGCATGCTCCAGCAGGAGATGCCGGTGATTATCGAGCATCACGAGCGCCTTGATGGCTCGGGCTACCCATTTAACTTACCTGCCGAAAAGATCTCGATCAGTGGTCGGATTGTGGCTGTCGCTGATGCCTTCGATGCGATGACGTCAGATCGTCCCTACCGGGCTGGGCTGCCGATCGAGGAAGCCTTTCGGCGCTTACGTGTCGGCGCTGGTACAGAATTTGACTCGCAGTGTGTTGAAGCATTAGCGGCGGCCTATCAGCAGGGTAAAATCCATTCGCAGAAAGAAAGCTCGGCGCAAACCGCTGCGCTTTCCGGCTAAAATGTTCGCGCTTCCATGCTTCGGCTCGGTAGTTTCTGTCAAGACTGTTTAGATAATAGGTACAACTGAATGCCTCCACGAAAACCAATCCGCCGCGGTCCGGCGCCAAAATCGAATACGCCCCGCCCAGACCGACCAACCAGATCGCCAGCCCCGCGCGGCCCACGCCCGGCCCAGGGCGAAAGCGGCGGGTCGAGCCAGCGGTCTGATCGGCCGGCGCGTCCGGCGGTCTCACGCAGCCCACGCCCGGCCCAGGGCGAAAGCGGCGGGTCGAGCCAGCGGTCTGATCGGCCGGCGCGTCCG
>JACCRK010000151.1 GCA_013813565.1 Herpetosiphonaceae bacterium | reverse complement strand
CTCAGTAACATCTGTCTGGTCGTGTCTGGCGCTGGTTGGCGCCTGGCCCTCACCGACAGGCCCTTGGGCCACCGCACGCTGCGGCGCCGATAGACCGGCCATACTCAGCATCAAGCTGAAGACAAGCAAACCCAGAGCGATCCGTGTTCTCATTTCGTACTCCTTGCAAATATATATAGCGAAGAGGCTGCTGTGATGTCGGGATGCGTTGAAAAATCCAATGAAGGGATGTGGGCGGCGAGCACTTGGACAATAGCATAGGCGAGATTTATCAAGGAATCAAGGGTTAGTTAAGCATACATATAGAATTAGGTATCTTCATACGCATAGTAGTTTGTTCGCCAGCTATCGGCTACCAGCGCTGCACTGTGCTTCCCCACTAAGACGAGAACCACCAGCCGATCCTTTCTTCCACGTAGCGGACTACACCTGGGAACAGTGGGCCGCAACATCGAGCCAGGCACTGATTACGCCGGATCATCCGCGTCGCGCCCACTGGACCCGGCTGGCTCCGCGGTCAGCATACCTCTAGCGAGACCAGCGCCGGCCCCTGCACCACCGCAGGGAAGCGCACCGTGAAGACACTCCCCTGGCCCGGCTGCGAGGCCAGCGCGTAGGTCCCGCCCATGGCCGTCACGAGCTGGCGTACGACATACAGGCCAATGCCAAACCCGGCCCGGTCATACTGTCCCCGCGCATGCAAGGCCCAGATATGCTCCTGCTCTGGTGCCGGAATCCCCCTGCCGGTATCCCGAACGCTATAGGCGACCCCGCCCGACCAGCTGGCCACCTCCAGGGCAATCATGCCCTGATCGGTATATTGAATAGCATTGGTGATCAGGTTAGCCAGCACCTGTTGCACCCGCGCCGCATCGCCTACGATCAGCGCTGGCGCAGTGGTGGTGATCGCCTGAAAGCGGAGCCCTTTCTGCTCGGCCTGAACGGCATAGATCGCTGCAAGCTGCTGGATGATCTGCACTGGGCTATACTCGGCGGGAAGCATCATCATTGTCGCCTGCTGACTATCGGCGCTGGAGACCATATCCGTGGCCAGCCGATAGATAAACCGGCTGGCTTCGGACAGGTGGCGAATCATTGTCTGCTGCTCCGCAGTGAGCGGCCCGGCGACTTCGCTCAGCAGCAGCTCGCAGTGGCCAAGCATACTCGTCAAGGGATTGCGAATGTCATGGGCCATGACGCGCAAGATCAGCGCAGGATCAGCGCGCTGGCCGTCAGGAGCAGGCGTGGCGATGGCCGGCGGCGCTGGGGACTGATCGATCACCCAGGCCAGTTTACTCGCCACAATCCGCAGGAAGGCCAGCTGATCGGCGCTATAGGCGCGTGGAGCCGGATCGAGCGCGCACAGGGTGCCATCAATCGCTCCCGACGCCCGAATAAGCGGCACCCCCAGATACGAGCCGATGCCAAATTTCGTGCGCAGCGCCACCCCGCTCACCCGCGGATCGGTTGCGGCATCGCTGATGACCACCGGCTCACCTGTGGCATAGATATGCTGACAGAAGCTGTTCAACAAGGGTTCGTGATTGGCATCCAGCAGTCCTGAGTTGGACGTATCAACCGATCCAAGAAACTCCAGGATCGTCGGGGTCATATGGGAGACAAAGGCAGCGTGCACCCCCAGCTGGCGCGTGATGACCGGCAACATGATCGGTAAACAGTCCTCGAGCTTGCGAAAGGGCTGGCTCAGCACCATGCTCAGGTCCTGAAGCATACTCGGATGCATGGATTTGCTGATCTGAGTCATAGGATTCTCCCCTCGAATGGGCGCAGTGGCCACCGCAGACCACGCTCAGCCAATAACGCCGGTCAGGCTCCATCTTCCCACGATCGCTGTAGCGGGAGGGCCGTCGAGAACAGCCAACTTCACGCTGTGGCGCAGTGTGATCGTGGTCAGTCTGCCAGGCGGTCCTGCTGCTTCTCGCGAACTCGTCAAGCGGATCACTGGTGCGTGTGGACCGCTGCACACGCTGCCCCGCATAAAGGTTGTTTTGAAGATACGCCTGAAGCTGGCTGCTGTCAATGGTAAGTCGGCTGCCGCAGTGTGGTTCACCAGCGTGCGATCCATGCTGCGCGCCAATCAACCGCACCGAGTTTGCATAATTTGTCACTCATGCGCCTGTATGCTATAATCGCTGATCGAAACCGCTTAAGTGTGGTATATACACGATTCTCATCCTGAGGGGCGGAGGGACTGGCCCGACGAAGCCCGGCAACCCCAGCTCGCTGGAAGGTGCCAAATCCTGCAAGCGTTGGCTTGACAGATGAGAATACCGTTGGGCCTCTCATGTGAGAGGTTTTTTTGTGCGATGAATGAGCCACTCCACAACTTGCGCACAGTCTGGTGGGACTCTGGCCCCATGCTGATTGACCAAACCTTGCTGCCGGCCACCCTGGTGAGCGTGCGCTGCACCACGCTTGACGATGTGGTGCGGGCGATTCGTACCATGCAGGTGCGCGGTGCGCCAGCAATTGGCGTCACCGCCGCCTATGGCATGGCTCTGGCCGCCAAGCTAAGTCGCGCCGACGTGGCCGCGAGTCTGCTCGACGACCTGCAGCGGGCCAAAGTCGCGCTCGATGCCGCCCGCCCAACCGCGATCAATCTGGCCTGGGCCACCCGGCGGGTGCTGCAGGTGGCCGAGCGGGCCAGCGAGCTGGCGATCGACCAGCTGCGCGAGCGCATCCTGGCTGAGGCCGAGGCGATCCGCGATGAGGATGAGGCGATGTGTCGGGCGATTGGCCGCCATGGTGCGGATCTGCTGACCGAGCATCGCAATATCCTGACCCACTGCAACGCTGGCGGGCTGGCGACCGCCGCCTATGGCACCGCGCTGGCCCCAATTCGCACCGCCCACGAGCGTGGTCAGCTGCTCCATGTGTTTGTTGATGAGACCCGGCCTTTTTTACAGGGCGCCCGGCTAACCGCCTGGGAGCTCCAGACTATCGGCATTCCACTGACGCTGATCACCGACAGCATGGCGGGTCACTTTATGCAGCAGGGCGCGGTGGACTGCATTATTGTTGGGGCCGACCGGATTGCGGCCAACGGTGATGTCGCCAACAAGATCGGCACCTACACGCTGGCGGTGCTGGCTCAGGCCCATCAGATCCCGTTCTACGTCGCCGCTCCGACCTCGACGATCGATCTGGCCACACCTGACGGCGAGCATATTCCGATTGAGCAGCGCTCGGCCGAGGAGATCACGCATCTGGGTGGCGTGGCGATTGCGCCGGCAGGCGTCAGCGCGGCCCACCCGGCCTTTGATGTGACACCCCAGCAGCTGGTAACGGCAATTATCACCGAGCGTGGCGTGATCTACCCGCCCTTTCAGGCCAGCCTGCGGTCGATGGTTGAAGCTGCTGAGCAAGGGCGATGAGTCTGCCATTCGAGGCTAACTGCCTGCCGCTGGCGCCCTTCGACCTACCCTATCCAGACGAGGCTGGAGTTTGGGCGGCCTTGCTCCGCTGGACACCCCAGGTTGTGGCCTGGCCCACGGCAGCTGATGACCCCGCCTGGAACCTGGCCGCAGTTGGTTTTCCGGGACTGGCCACGAATGCGCATATCGATAAGGCCGCCTTTGATGCCGCGATCGAGACCCATCAGCTGGCTTTTCTACGCTACGACATTGAGCGTGGCGCGGTGCCAACGATCGCCCGCCTGACTGAACGGCTGCCGTGGCGCATTGGCGACCGACCATCGATGCAGGCGGTGGTGGTTGGCCTCTATGGCCCGCTCAGCTTAGGCCTGACGCTGCTCGACCAACAGGATCGTCCGATCTTTGCCAATCCACTGATGCACGAAGCGCTGATTCAGCATCTGGCGCTGCGGATGGGCTGGCTTGAGGCGCATCTGGCCACGGCGGTGGTGTGTCTGATTGAGCCATTCTGGAACGCCACCAGCTCGCCGTTCTTAGGCTACACTGCCGACGATGTGCTCCAGCTGGTGCTGGAGCTGGCGAGCACGCTGCAAACATCGGTTGGGCTGGCGCCAAGCGGCGCGGTGGAGTGGACCCCGATTCTGCGCTCGGCCCTGCACTTTGTGCTCTGCCAGCCCGACCAGTACGCGGCGATTCTGGCCTGTGGGTCGTGCTTGAATGATTATTTTGAGCGGGGCGGCGTGGTAGCCTGGGCGCTGGTGCCCAGCAACCCAGCCGAGCTGGCGGCCACATCGCCTCAGCAAATCTGCGCCAGCTGGGACACAATGCTCAAGAAGGCGCTCGATCAGGATGTTCTGAATAGCAGGCTGCTAAGCGGATCGGTGCTCACCGTGGCCCCTGGGCTGCGCTATCAGACAGCAGCAGTGGCCGATCAGGCGTTGGCGCTTTTGGCCGAGGTGTCGCGCACACTACGCCAACGCTACAAACTCACTTAGACAGGGCGGCTGGCGGTCAGCCGTCATCATGATCAATGGCGGGTTTTCTCGCCCTACCAGCAGGAGTAAATACGTGCGGATTGTTGTTACGGGGTCGATTGCCTACGACTATATTATGGTGTTTCCTGGGCAATTTAAAGACCATATTCTAGCGGATAAAGTTCACGTGCTCAGCGTGAGCTTCCTGGTTGACTCGATGAAGAAGATGCGCGGCGGCACCGGGCCAAATATCGCCTATAATCTGGCGCTGCTGGGCGAAAAACCCTACGTGATGGGGACCGTTGGCAAAGATTTTGGCGAATATCGCGAGTGGCTGGAAAGCTCCGGGGTTGATACAAGTTTGATTAAGGTCCTGGAGGAAGATTTTACGGCCTCATGTTTCATCAATACCGACCTTTCGGATAACCAGATCACGGCGTTTTATCCTGGTGCCATGGCGCAGGCGCATACCTTGCGCATCAACCTCGAGGGCAAGCGGCCTGATTTCGTCATCATTGCCCCCAACGACCCTTCGGCCATGGCGCAGTATGTGATCGAATGTCAGACTCACGCCATCCCGTACATGTATGACCCCAGCATGCAGGCCCCCCGTATGAACGGCCCTGAGCTGCTGGCCGGCTGTAAAAACGCCGCCATGCTGATCGGCAACGACTATGAGTTCGCCATGATGGCCGATAAGATCGGCTGCACCGAGGACGAGCTGCGCCAGATTGTCGCGCTGACCGTGGTTACCAGAGGCGGCGAGGGCGCAACCATCCACCACAACGGCGAGCAGTACGATATTCCCGTCGCCAAAACCAAAGGTGTTATCGATCCAACCGGGGCGGGCGATGCGTTTCGGGCCGGCTTTGCCCGCGGCTATCTCGCCGGGCTGCCAATGCCAATCGTCGGGCGGATCGCCAGCCTGAGCGCCTGCTATGCGATTGAGCACCACGGCACTCAGGAGCACCGCTATACCCCCAGCGAATTTGTGGCCCGCTATACCGAGAACTTCGGCCCGTGCCCAGAGCTGGATGTGTTATTTTAAGCAGAAGGCCCGCAGCGCTGATGGACCATCGTAGCTGCCGGTTTTTATCGCCTATTTTTTTTACCTCTTACTTTTATCAAGGAGACATTTGTGGCTAAAGAATTCGACATCAAGGATATCAATCTTGCCGACGAGGGTATGCGCCGGATCGCCTGGGCCGAAATTGAAATGCCCGTGCTGCGCCAGATCCGTGAGCGCTTCGCCAAGGAGCGACCCCTCGAAGGCATTAAGATGTCGGCCTGTTTGCACGTGACCGCCGAGACCGCCAACCTGCTGCGCACCCTGCAGGCCGGCGGCGCCGATGTGGTGATCGCCGCCTCGAACCCGCTTTCAACCCAGGATGATGTCGCCGCTGCTCTGGTGAGCTACGACGAGATCCCGGTCTACGCCATCAAGGGCGAAGATAACGAGACCTACTACAAGCACCTCACCGCCGCCCTCGATCACCAGCCCCATATCACGATGGACGATGGCGCCGACCTGGTCAGCGCGGTGCTCAAAGATCGCCGCGAGCTGCTGCCAAACCTGATCGGCTCGACCGAGGAGACCACCACCGGCGTGATTCGTCTGCGGGCGATGGCCGCCCAGGGTGTGCTGCAGTTCCCCGTGATCGCGGTCAACGATAGCCAGACCAAGCACCTCTTCGATAACCGCTACGGCACCGGCCAGTCCACCCTCGACGGCATTATCCGCGCAACCAATGTGCTGATCGCCGGTAAAGTGGTGGTCGTCGGCGGCTACGGCTGGTGCTCCAAAGGTATCGCCTCACGGGCCCACGGCCTCGGCGCCAACATCATCGTCACCGAGATCGATCCAATCAAGGCTCTTGAGGCCGCCATGGACGGCTTCCGCGTGATGCCGATGGTTGAGGCCGCGCGGATCGGCGATATCTTTATCACCGCAACCGGCGATATCCACGTGCTTGATGGCGAAGACTTCGCCGAGATGAAAGATGGCGCCATCATCGCCAACTCGGGCCACTTCAACGTCGAGATCAACATCGGCGAGCTGGATAAGATGTCGGTTGAGAAGCGCAAGCCCCGCGAATTCATCGATCAGTATGTGATGGCCGATGGCCGCCGCCTCAACCTGCTCGGCGAGGGCCGTCTGATTAACCTCGCCGCCGCCGAAGGCCACCCCAGCGCTGTGATGGATCAGTCGTTCGCCAACCAGGCCCTGGCCAGCGAGTTCCTGATCACCCACAAGGGCAAGCTGGAAGCCAAAGTCTACGCGCTGCCCGAAGATGTTGACCGCGAGATCGCCCGCCTCAAGCTGGTTGGCATGGGCATTCGCTACGACACCCTGACCGCCGAGCAGGAGAAATACCTGAACTCGTGGGAAGAAGGCACCTAGACGCAGGGGTTAGGGGCTAGGGATTAGGCCAATGGGGCCAATCCGCCACTCCTCAAACCTGCAGCCAGCCAGGAGATATTTGCAACGATATCTCCTGCTGGCTCGTTCTACCCACACTGTTGGTTTGACCCGGTATCAAGATGAAGCGTCCCTTCATTCTTCATACTTCACACTTTCTACAAGGAGTGCTTAATGGACGCAACCACCTTTATGCGTTCGCCACAGTTCTTCTTCACCTCTGAATCGGTGACAGAAGGCCATCCAGATAAGATCTGCGATCAGATCTCTGATGCGATTCTGGATGAACTATTGGCCAAAGACCCGATGGCGCGGGTCGCCTGTGAGACGGCCACAACCACCGGGTTGATCCTGGTGATGGGCGAGGTGACCACCGAGGCCTATGTGGAAGTCCAGGATATCGTGCGCAAGGTCGTCAGCGATATCGGCTACACCCGCGGCAAGTTCGGCTTCGATGCCGAGACCTGTGGCATTATCGTGGCGCTGCACGGTCAGTCGCCCGATATCGCCCAGGGCGTCGACGTGGCCCTTGAGGTCCGCGACGAGGCCGCCCAGGCCGAGGCCGAGATTGCCGCGGTCGGCGCCGGCGATCAGGGCATGATGATTGGTTTCGCCTGTAACGAGACCGACGAGTTCATGCCGCTGACCATCTCGCTGGCCCACCAGCTGACCCGCCGCCTGACCCGCGTGCGCAAGATCGGCGAGCTGACCTACCTGCGCCCCGATGGCAAAAGCCAGGTGACCGTCGAGTACCGCCACGGCAAGCCCGTGCGCGTCGACACCGTGCTGATCTCAACCCAGCACGACCCGGACGTCAGCCAGGAGCGGATTCGCGAAGATGTGATCAACTTTGTTATCAAGCCGATCATCCCCGATGGCATGCTCGATGACGAGACCAAGATCTTCATCAACCCGACCGGGCGCTTTGTGACCGGTGGCCCGATGGGCGACGCCGGCCTGACCGGCCGCAAGATCATCGTGGATACCTACGGCGGGGTGGCGCGCCACGGCGGCGGCGCCTTCTCGGGGAAAGATCCGACCAAGGTTGACCGCTCGGCGGCGTATGCGGCCCGCTATGTGGCCAAAAACGTGGTCGCGGCCGGTCTGGCCGATCGCTTCGAGCTGCAGGTGAGCTACGCCATCGGCGTCGCCCATCCGCTGTCGATCGCCTTTGAGACGTTTGGCACCAACAATGTGCCGGAAGAGACGATTCTGGCCCTGATCACCAAGCACTTCGATCTGCGCCCAGGGGCGATTATTCGCGACCTGGACCTGCGCCGCCCGATCTATCGCCAGACGGCCGCCTATGGCCACTTTGGCCGCAACGACATCGAACTGCCCTGGGAGCGCCTGGACAAGGTTGAGGTGCTGCGCAACGAGGCCGGGCTGTAGCTGTAGCATTCCCGCTTTCGGCATCACTCACGCCGCCCGGTCAGCAATGACCTGGGCGGCGTGAGCATTATCTAGCCCCATAGTCACGCTAGTCTTCGGTCACACCTCGATCACGTCCTCACGTGGTTTGATTTACCAGCTCATGTGTTCTATACTCTATCATCTGGTGGTTCGCTCGAGTACGCAATCAAGCTTCACCCATGGATGGTGTCAGCTTCATACAAACTACCTAATTCGAGCCTGGTTTGCTGGATATAGCGCTCTCTGCTCACAGCAGGGATACAAGAAAGGGACAATTATGAGTTCTTCGTACAAGCCGCAGGGGTACAGCACGGTTTCACCGTATCTGATCGTCGACGGTGCACATCACACGATCGACTTCCTCATACGGGTCTTCGATGCGGTTGAACTCCAGCGCTTTCCCGATACAACTGGCAAAGTCAGGCATGCCGAAGTGCGGATTGGAGACACTGTTGTGATGATCGCCGATGGGATTGAAAACTGGCCGCCGCTCCCAACCAACGTGCATGTCTACGTGGCCGATGTTGATGCGACCTATCGACGCGCTGTGGAAGCTGGCGCGACATCAGTGCAGGAACCAGTCAAGAAAGACGACGCAGACAAGCGGGCTGGCGTCAAGGATGCTGGCGGCACGACGTGGTGGATCGCGACCAGGGTGGGTTAAGCGGCGATCTTTCACCGGTTTGGCTGCTGGATGCCCCGTTGCTTGCGGCGGGGAGGAATGCAGCCGCGCACCATACGCTTGCAGAAAACGCACATATGTCTTAGGATGTCCTCCATGAAACTTACTGCCCAAATCAA
>JACCRK010000139.1 GCA_013813565.1 Herpetosiphonaceae bacterium | reverse complement strand
GCGTAATCGTACCCTGGGGACCAACATAGGCGGCCAGCTTGGCGATTTCATTATGCAGCGCCCAGCTATCGGCGCCGACATACTCGACGAGAACCTGGGCCGCATCTGGTCGCAGCGTGACCAGGTGCTGGCGGGCCTGCTCGTTGAGCCACTGGATCAGCGCTGCGCCTTCCAGCAGGCCAAACTCGCGCACGCTGGCCTTTTTCGCCTTGGCCTGCGCCTGGAGATCTTTGACCAGCGCCAGCCGGCTATCGGGGGCATCTGCCTCGTTCAGAACCAGGTCGGTTGAGTCTGGCAAGCTGCCGATCAGCTTGCGCAGCCCTTCGCGGACCTCGGCGGATTTAGCATACTTAAGCAGATCGTTGACAACAACCAGGCGTCGATCGTGGAGAAGTGGATAGGCTTCACAGGCGGTGCGGAGGTCGGCGAGTTTGGTGGTGCGGCCATCAAGCAGGGTGATATTGAACGTGGCCACATCAGGGGGAAACGCCTGCTTCAGCGCCGCAATAGCTTGGGTGCGGGCATAGTCATCGGGGCCATACAGTAGATATATCATAGTGGTGACACTTGGACCAGCGATAAAAGAAGCACCCTTCAGAGCCGTTAGTGGGGTAGTTTTGAACCTGCCGAAGCAGGTGGGTGCCTGCCCTCCAGTCTTGTGGTTTGCACCACAGCGCTTTCGGAACTAAGCTCCCATCAAACGAGTGTTGGCTCAAAACTAGGTCCCACCGCACGTGCAGCGAAGGGTGTGCCATATTGTACTATAGCCATCAGGACGGTGCAAGCTTCCAGCCGTGCTATACTTTAGCCTGGTTAATCTACGCTGAGAGGTTCTATGCCAGGCTTAGTTGCGGTGGCAGGGGCGACTGGCTATACCGGCCAGCGCCTGATTGCCCAGTTGGCCGATCACCCCCGTTGGCGCAGTCGGGCGCTGGTTCGCGAGGGATCCCAGGGCAAAGCTATCTTTCCGCTCGAGCAGGATTTTGCTGTCTGTAGCCTTGACGATGTGGACAGCCTGACCGCCGCCCTGCGCGGATGCAGCGCCGTGATTCAAACAATTGGCACCACCCAGTCCCAGTTCAAGCCCGGCGTGAGCTACGAGACGGTCGACTATGGCACGACGGTGGCCTTGCTCCAGGCCGCCCAGAACGCCGAGGTCAGGCGCTTTCTGCTGCTAAGCTCAACCGGCGCCGGCCAGCCGCTGGGCGCCTATCTTAAGTGGAAGGCCCGCACTGAAAAAGCTGTCCGTGCATCGGGGCTTGACTGGACGATCGTGCGTCCCGCCGCGATTGTCGGGCCAGGCCGCCGGGCGATCCAGGCTGGATCCTTGCCATTTGCCCTGCTGGCGAAGCTCCCGCTGCTGGGCCGAGTCGGGGCGCGGCTCCAGGCGATTGATGTCGCCGATCTAGCCCGCTGCTTTATCCGCTGTCTTGCCGATCAGACCACGATCGGGCGGACCCTGGAAGGTCGCTCGCTCTGGCAGCTGGTGAAGTAAAACCACTGGATTATTCTACTTGCGAGAGTTGGATTATGTCACATACACAAACGGACGCCCTGGCGGCGCAGCTCCAATCGCTTTATCTTGGCGCCGCAATTGAGCCAGCCCTGCAGCTAGCCGCTGAGCGCAATACCGGCCGGCTGCGCCCCTTGAGCAACGATCAGCCGTATCTGTACCATTTGCTGGAAGTCGCGCTGAACATTGTCGCAATCTTTGGCATTCGCGACGAGACCGCCACGGTCCTGGCGCTGTGGCACGATCTGCTGGAAGATGATCAGATTACCCGCGAGGAGCTGAGCGCATTTATCAGCCACAGCCCAGCCCTGCGGCGGCTTGGCGATCTGCTGCCGCTGCTCGATGGGCTCAATCGGCACGGCAAGACGACCGAACAGTACTACGACGGGATCGCCGCCCTGCCGCCGCAGGTTTTCTGGGTCAAGGCCGCCGACCTGCTCAGCAACACCAAATCCATGCCGCTGCTGAACTGGCAGCAGCTTAAGCCCCACTGGATCGCCAAATACACTGTCGAGATAGCCCGCGAGGTGCTCGATGTGGGCCGTTTTGAGCGCCGCCGCGGCTATCCAGTCATTCGGGTGGCCCTGCTTGAGGTGCAGCAGCGCCTGATAAATGCCCTGCAAAAGGACGTGGAGCGCTGGCGCGAGGTGGCGGCCTGCGACCCGCGCTTCGCCGCCGCTGCCGAGGATCTCTTGCGGCGGCGCTAGCCAGAAGATCGACGATCAGCGCGAATCATAGGCCTAAACGCAAACGGCAGCCCTTAGCCTGGGGCTAAGAGCTGCCGTTTGGGCCGATCGATTGCTAAAATCGGCCTAGTTTTCTGCGGCCATCGCCTCGGCCTCCTGGGTCAGGGTCTCGTCAACGTTGCGCAGCACGATGCGCTTGAACCCCTCGGCGTAGGTACACTCGATCCCGGCCGCCCTGGCGCGCTCGGCCGTTGATGTGGCCCACTCCTGCAGCATGGCGATCGGCTCCCAGTCGCCAAGCTGGCTTCTGTGCTCACGCAGCGCCATCAGCTTGCTGGTCATATCGACCTCTTCAAACGGTACCCAAAGATCGGTGCTGTTGGTGCCCATCAGCAGCACCTCGCTGACCTCGTGCGGCTCCAGGTTATCCACCAGCAGCTCGGGGAAGATCAGCCGCGTCGAGGCCGACGGCATCACCGCCGCCAGACATGCCTCGCCGGCCGCCCGATGGTCGGGGTGGTTGATGTAGGTATCAACATAGCGCAGCGTCGGATCCTGACAGAGCACAATATGCGGGCGGAAGCGGCGAATCTCGCGCGTGATAGCCTTGCGCAAATCCAGCGTCGGCTCCAGCTCAGAATCGACAAAGTTCAGGAAGGTTACCTCGGCGCCAACGTGGGCGGCAGCAGCGCGCTGCTCGGCCTGCCGAATTGCCACCAGTCGCTCGGGAGTCATCTCGGGGTCGCTCGACCCGTGGTTGCCGTCGGTACACAGACAGAAGTGGATTGTGTGACCTTCACGATACCAGCGCGATAGTGCGCCGCCACAGATAAACTCGGCATCATCAGGGTGGGCGACCACGACCAGAATCCGCCGGCGGGACGTAGTAGCTAATTCACTCATACTTCAGATCCTTTCTGTATGCATTCGATCCAGTGTAGCACAAGTTTTCGGGCCTTTTGACTAGGTTTAGTCTGATCAATATGCTACAATGCCGCCCACACAACCACCTTTAAAGCGTCAGGATTTCGAACCAGGGCCGGGTGCTAAACCCACAAGGTTACGCGATCGAAACGCCTGGCTCAACCACCCCGCCCTTGCCAACGCTGGCAAGCGGGCCAGAGGAACACCTGCCATGGCAAAACTAAAGAAATACGCCGTTTCACTGGACGATGTGTACACCGTGGAGGAGCTCGAGGCCCAGCTCAAATCCCGGCGGCTGGTTGGCGTAACCCAGCTAAGCCTGAATGGCCGCAACTGGGGTGATGTTGGCGCTGAGCTCCTGGCCGCCTCGTCACAGCTGGCCACGCTGCGCATCCTCGACCTGGGGGAGAATCAGATCACTGATGCCGGTGCCCAGGCGCTGGCCGACTCGCCGCATCTGGCGAAGCTGACGACGCTGAAGCTACATCGCAACCAGATTGGCGATGCTGGCGCGATGGCGCTGGCGCAGTCGGCCTCGCTGGCTAATCTAGTCAGCCTGGAGCTGCATCAAAATAGCATTGGCTCCGAGGGCGCCTACGCGCTTGGTCACTCCACCACCCTGCTGCAGCTCACCACCCTGCGGCTGTATCGAAACCGGCTGGGAGCCGAGGGGGTGGTCGCGCTGACGAAAGACAATGGCGCAGCCACTCTGACCGCGCTGGATATTGATAACAATAGTATCGGTGATGCCGGAGCGCAGGCGATCGCGGCGGCCAGCCATCTCACCGCGCTCACCTCACTCAATCTTAGCAAAAACGACCTTGGACCGGCCGGCGTGGCTGCCCTGGCCCAGGCGCCCCAGCTGGCACAGCTGCAAAACCTCGATCTGTACCAGAATGAGATTGGCCCCGAGGGCGCCCAGGCGCTGGCGAACTCGCCGCACTTACGCCATCTCACCACCCTCAATCTTGGAGCGACCAGTCTGGGTGCCGCCGGGGTAGTCGCCCTGGCGCAGTCGCCGATTCTGGCCACTTTGGAGCGGCTGGATCTGCGCTCGAACGAGCTGGGCGATGCTGGCGTCAAGGCCCTCGCCGCGTCGCCGCATCTGGCCCAGCTGCAGGCGCTGCTGCTCAATGCCAACCAGATTGGTGATGCCGGGGCGCTGGCGCTGGCCGCCGCGAAGAGTATCGCCAGCCTGACCCTGCTGTATCTAGCCGAGAACACCATCAGCAACACGGGAGCGGCCGCGCTGGCCAACGCCCCGCACCTGGGCAATCTGACCGAGCTTGATCTGTGGGGCAACGCGATTGGCACCGACGGGGCCGCCGCGCTCAACCAGTCGCCCTACCTCACCAACCTGATGCTGCTTGATCTGAGCGGCAGCACGCTGGATGAGGACGATGATGACGAGTAGGCCAACCGAGCATTGTGGCTATGGTTGGCGCGGTCACAGGAGCAGATGATGAAAAAAGCGCTGGTTTTATCCGGTGGTGGCGGGCGAGGCGCCTACCATGTTGGCGTCATGCAGGCGCTGGTGGAGCGTGGCTGGATGGCGGACGGGCAGGGACCAGACATCATTGCTGGAACCTCGATCGGCGCCGTCAACGCTGGCGCGATCGCCTCGGGCATGACGATCGCCGACCTTGAGCAGCGCTGGAAACACATGCACTCTGAGGATGTCCATCGGCTGTCCAACGATATGCCGGCCATCAGCCGCCCGCTGATGCGGTTTATCCTGCGCAGCATCCTGACCTCCAAGGCGGGCGGTGGCGAGGAGCAGATCGAGGATGAGCTGCCGGAGGCCGATCGTCAGCTGGGCAGTGTGGACCTGTTTAGCCGCCTGCGGGGTATTTTTCACATTACGCCCTTTCGCAGCCTGCTCGATACCACGCCGTGGCGCCAGACGCTTAGCCGCTGGATGGACTTTAAGCGGATCAATAGCCCGGCGGCACCAACGCTGCTCCTGACCGCCACCGATGTGCGCCGCGGCACCTTGAAGGTGTTCTGCAACCACGAGCCGAGCGGCACCATTCGCGACACGCTCACTATCGACCACATTATGGCCTCATCAAGTATCCCGGCGATCTACCCCTGGACCAAGGTTGAGGAGAATTTCTACTGGGATGGCGCGGTGCTGGCCAACACGCCGCTGGGGCCGATCATCGAGCATGCCGGCGGCGATGTAGATATTATTGTGGTGATGATGACCCCGTGGGATGCCGACCCCGAGGATCTGGAAGAGCAGCTTGAGGACATGCCCAAAGATCTGGCCCAGGCGCTGTGGCTGACCCTGGACTGGGCGCTGCTGGCCTCGTATCGAGCCTCGTTCAAGCTGCTCAAGCTGTACAACCGCATCGCCGACGCCGCCCAGAAGCTGGAGCAGGCCGCCAGCCAGACCGGCGACGCCAGCCTGCGCTGGCAGGGCCGCATGCCCCATCGGGTCCCCGAGCCACTGGTCATCGCGCCCAAACACCTGATGCCGCTGGAGTGGATCGTCGACTACGAGTCTGACAATCACGACCGTCTCTTCGACATGGGCTACTACGATGCCATCGCGGCCCTGGACAAGCGCGAGAACGATGCGATGCTGCGGGAGCTGCTGACGTAGGAGACAGGCGTGGCGAATGTGTACATTGCCCTCGGCTCAAATCAGGGCCAGCGGCTGGAGCATTTACGGGCGGCGGTGGCGGCCCTGACAGCAGTGATGACCGTCGAGCGCAGCTCAAGCGTGTACGAGACCGCCGCCGCCTATGTTGAAGATCAGCCAGCATTTCTGAACGCGGTGGTCACTGGAACCACCAGGCTTAGCCCGCACGAGCTGCTGGTGGCCCTAAAAAATATCGAGAATCACATGGGGCGCAGGGCCGGAGTTCGCTTCGGCCCACGCCCCATTGATCTCGACATCCTCTTGTACGATGAGCTGACGCTCGCCACGCCGGAGCTGACGATTCCCCACCCACGAATGCCCGAGCGGGCATTTGTGCTGCGTCCGCTGGCCGAGCTGGCCCCGGAGCTGGTCTCGGCGGCAATGCTGGCCCAGGCCGAGGTTGGCGCGGTGCTGGCGCTGGTGGCGCCGCCGCTCTGCGCCTAAAAAATCTCCTGCAAGGTAATCACCTGCTCGCGCGACGGGCCGACTGAAATCATCCCCAGGCGGGCGCCGATCAGCTGGCTGAGGCGCCGCACGTAGCGCTGGGCGGCCTCGGGCAGATCCTCAATCGAGCGGGCATCGCTGGTCGAGGTCATCCAGCCCTGATACTCCTCGTAGATTGGCTCGACACTATTGAGCATCGCGATTGAGCTGGGCATGGTCGCCAGCTCGGTATCGTGGAGCCGGTAGCCGGTGCAGATGCTGATCCGCTCGACATTATCCAGCACATCCAGCTTGGTCAGCGCGATCGTGCTAATGCCATTGATCTCGGCGGCATAGCGGGCGGCCACAGCATCGAACCAGCCGACGCGGCGGGGCCGGCCGGTGGTGGTGCCAAACTCCTTGCCAACGGTGCGAATATCCTCGCCGATCGAGTCCTTGAGCTCGGTTGGAAACGGACCAGCGCCAACCCGCGTGGTATAGGCTTTGAAAATCCCCACCACCCCATTCAGGCGGGTTGGCGGAATCCCGGCGCCCTGACATGCGCCGGCGGCGCCGGTGGCCGTTGAGGTCACATAGGGAAACGTCCCGTGATCGAGATCGAGCAGGGCGCCCTGATTACCCTCGATCAAAATCGGAATATCCCGCCGCAGCGCCTCCTGGATCACCGGGTGAATCGGCGTGATATGGGCTTCAAGCTGACGGCCATACTCAAGATACTGCAAATACGTATCGTGGAGCGCCGTGCCGGGCTGGGTGCCATAGAGCTTGGTCAGCACCTTGCTTTTCTGCTCCAGCACCGTCATCATCCGGCTGAGCAACGTCTCCTCGTGCAGCAGATCGCCCATACGAATACCGGTTCGGGCGGCTTTATCGACATAGGTTGGCCCGATACCCCGTTTGGTCGTGCCAATCTCATTCGCGCCGCGCCCTTCTTCTTCGAGCGCATCAAGCTGAATATGATAGGGCATCACGACGTGAGCGCGTTCGCTGATAAACAAATTGCTGGTATTGATGCCGGCATCCTTGAGCATTGCCAACTCTTTGAGCAGCGCCGGTGGGTCGACAACTGTGCCAGCCCCGATAATATTGACAATATTGCTATCGAAAATGCCAGCGGGGATAAGATGAAGCTTGAATGTACCCAGATGATTGATCACCGTATGGCCGGCATTGGTGCCGCCGCCGGAGCGAACAACCATTTTTGCCTTGGCCGCCAGGAGGTCGACCATCCGACCTTTACCTTCGTCACCCCACTGAGCACCGAGTACTGCAACTACTGGCATACATTTTCCCTTTTGTAATTGTACGCTACGAGGAGAGAATAAACCTCCTTGTAGCGGATATTTTTAATTAATTGCGCAATAAAAAATAATCAATGGTATCTATACCCCATCAGCACTTTAAGGCTTGCCAAATAGCCGGAGACGAAAAAGAGCCCAGACCGTTAAGAAGCCATATTTTGGGTGCATCTTTTTGCCTTCCTCATAGGTGCGGCCCAGGTAGCTAATTGGGACTTCATAAATTCGATGGCCCTTAAGTAAAACCTTCGCAGTTATCTCGGCCTCGATCCGAAAATCATTCGAGACCAGATTAAGGCTGCGCATAACACTGGTGGGCATCATCTTATAGCATGTCTCCATGTCGGAGATCCAGCAGTTGAATAAGAGGTTAGTTAGGAAGGTCAGGCCTTTATTGCCGATGGCATTCCAAAAATACATCCCGGTATGGCGACCCTGAAAGCGTGAGCCAAAAACAATCTCGACGCGCCCACTGGCAATCGGCTTGATCAGCTCATAGAAATCCTGGGGGTCGTACTCCATATCGGCATCCTGGATCACCACAATCTCGCCAGTGGCATGCTCAAGGGCCGTCCGAATAGCGGCGCCCTTGCCCCGATTTGTGGTGTGGCGAACAACCCGAAAGTTGGGACGGCTCAGGGCTTCCTGCTGGAGCACGGCGAAGGTATCATCGCTGGAGCAGTCATCGACCGCGATCAGCTCCATTGGTACATCGACGGCATAGACCAGATCGAGGATTTGATGAATTGTGGAAGCCTCGTTATAGCAGGGAATCAAGACCGATAACATCATTACAAGTTCCTAAATGTAAACCAGGTTGGTCTCAAAGCAAAACAAAAATTCCTAGCGCCACCAGAATAAGCAGAAAAAGAATAAATCCGAGCACTTTAAGCTGCTCCATCGTACGCTGTTGGGCGACAATCGGGCGGCACTCGGCGCAGTATGGCACATCGGGGAGGGTTGGGCCGGCCAGAGCGGCCGGGGACTTTACCGCAATGCGGGCAAGCTCGCCGGCGGTGATCAGTGGCTGACCCATGTGCACCTCATCTGCGGCAATCGGCTTCCCACAGCGGGAGCAGGTCTCAGCTGTCGCGGTCATTGGCATCTCCCTTACGATACACGTTGAACATAGCGCTCGATGCGCTCAAGCGCATGTTCAATATTATCCATGCTGGTGGCGTAGCAGGCGCGCACAAATCCGGCCCCACTTGGGCCAAAGGCATCGCCAGGGACAACTGCGACGCGCTCGTGCTCCAGCAAGCCCTCGACGAACTGCTCGCTGGTCAGGCCCAGCTGATCGACCTGTGGAAACACATAGAAGGCGCCCTGAGGCTCGAAGGTTGGCAGACCAATCTGGTTCAACCCGGACACAATCACCCGGCGGCGGCGATCATACTCGGCCACCATGCGTTTGACATCGGCCTCGCCGGCCTGCAGCGCGGCCAGGCCGGCATGCTGGGCCACGGTTGGCGCCGACATAATCGCATACTGGTGAATTTTACGCACCGCCAGCGAAATTTCAGTCGGCGCGGCCAGCCAGCCCAGCCGCCAGCCAGTCATAGCGTAGGCCTTGGAAAAGCCACCGAGCAAGATGGTGCGCTCACGCATGCCGGGCAGCGCAGCAAAACAAATATGCTCAACAGCATAGACCAGCCGATCGTAGATCTCATCGGAGAACACCAGCAGATCATACTGTTCGGCCAGGGCGGCAATATCCAGCATACCGGCGCGGCTCATCACTGCACCGGTTGGATTGTTAGGATAGCCGATCAGAATCGCCTTGGTCTGTGGGGTAATCGCCGCCTCAATCGCCGTGCGCGTAACCTGGAAGCTATCGTCAACACTGGTCGGGACATACACCGGGACGCCGCCGGCGAACACTACGCTGGGGCCGTAGGCGACGAAACATGGCTCGGGGATAATCACCTCATCGCCGGGATCGATCAGGGCCAGCATGGCATTTTGCAGCGCTTCACTGACACCAACGGTCATTAGCAGCTCATCGGCAGGATCGTAGCTCACGCCATACAAGGTTTGCAGATGGGCGGCCAGCGCGGTGCGAATCTCAAGGGTGCCAGAGTTGGAGGTATAGGCGGTGTAGCCGTTTTGCAACGAGCTGATGCCGGCCTGCAGAATAACATCGGGAGTCACAAAATCGGGCTCGCCAATGCCAAGTGAGATGACATTCTCCATCGTGGCAGCAATATCAAAAAAGCGCCGAATTCCCGATGGTGGCACAGCCCGCACACGGGCCGATAAACGTTCGCGGGGCATCTGAGCCTCCCTTGTGTGAAGCGTAAGTCGGCGGCTATCATACCACACACAGGCCGTGCAAGGCACAGCCATTCAGCAGCGCCGGCTTAAAAACGCTGGGTATACTGCTCAGCTTTTCAGCCTGCTCAGTATACCCAGCGTTGGGTGCGGTATGGGCTGTGGTCGCTTACTCGGTGCCGGCCACCACGATCACGACCAGGCGATCGGAGTTGGACCCAAAGGAGCTGCGGTCGATCGAGGCAACCACGGCAACCTCGACCTTCGCGCCGTCAATGCGGGTGAAGTTCAGGATCTGGGCCTGGGGGTTATCGGTTGGCGCAGCCAGTGTCCAGCCAAGCGCCGTCATCTCTTGCTCATAGAAGTCTTTGATCTCTTCCTGAGATGCGGTGGTAATAAACTCTTCCTGGCCAAACAGCTGCATCCCGGACTGGCCATCAAAGCTCTGCTGGAAGCCTTTGGAGAAGCCTTCGAGGAAGCTATCGGTGATCGAGTCGCTGCCAGCCTCATAGAGCTCGCCGTCCAGCGGTGCCGGAACATCGCCGATGTCATCGGGGGTCTCGGTGTTGCCGCCCGAGCTTTCCTCAGGTGTGGCGGTTGGGCGGTCGCCGCCGGTTGATTCTTCGGGGGTGCCGATGGTGGTGAACACAATCAGGCCATCGGAGACGCCGGTGGTGCTCAGATCGAGCAGGCCGATCAGGCCAATCGTCTCAAAGTCCTGGCCGATAAAGGCCATCACCTTGCCAAACTCTTCGTCCTGGGTCTGGCCAGTGCCCCAGCCATTGTTGGGCATCTCTTCATCGTAGAACGCGACGACATCATCAACGCTGGCGGTCGAGATATAGAAAGTCAGATCTTGCAGATTGATCCCGCTGCCACTTTGGGCGGCAAACTGGTCTTCCATCGCGGTAATCGCCGCATCGACGATCGGATCTTCGCCGGCCACATAGGGGGTGCTATCCGGCGGCGCCGGAATGCTCCCGGCAGCACCAGATGGCTCTGCGGTTGGGGCGGTGGTCGGCGCCGGGGTGGCGGTTGGGCGGGCGGTTGGCTCCGGGCGAGCCGTGGCGGTTGGCGGCGGGGTGACCGTTGGGGCAGCGGCGCCACCGCAGGCGACCAGGGATAAGCCCAGCACCATAATCAGCATACATCGTTTAAACATCATGTTCCTCCAAAATAGGGTTACGGGGATTAGGCGAATAATGCCCTCAGAGTAGCACAACTCTGAGGGCATTGATTTAGGTTGACCAACCAGGGTCCGTTTACTTGCTGACGTTAGCGGCCAGCACCAGGGTTCCGGTGCCGCCAAACGAGGCATTGTCGAAGGCAAAGATAAACGCGCCGTTGTTGCCCGACTCGTAGCCAAGAAACGCATTCTCAGCAGAGATCTCGCTGCTCTCGATTTTCTTCCAGCCGCGTTTGACCATTTCGTCTTCGTAGAACTTCGCCACATCGGCGACCGAGCTGGATGTATTGTAGTAAACCTGCTTATCGACTTTGCCCTTTTCGGCAGTGGCCGCCTGTTCGAGCGCCGGGGTCATGGCATCGATCAAAAGATCGGTGGTTGCGTCATCGCCTTTTTTGACTTCGGTCGCACCAGCAGGTGCGGGGATGGCTGTATCTTTAACTCCACCACATCCAACGAGCCCGGTCAAAAGAATAGCAAATGCCATCACGGACAACCACCGACGTACCCACGAGGTCTGCATAAGTAGCTCCTTTAAATAATCTGTTAGTCGCGTGTATCATACACTGCTTGTCAACATTAGTTAATAGGTAGCGTCCGGCGGTCGGCCCTGGTTTTTTGAAAAAGCGATTTGACACAGACCGGCGATGTGTGTATACTCTGCCCAACTGCTATTTGTAGGATATTCCAATGAATGCTCGCCCGAACACATTTGTAGTCATTATTCTCCTCCTTAGCCTCGTAATTATTATTACGCGGTCAAAACTGTTTGGGAGGGGCTAATACAGCCCACGGGTGAAGCGAAACGCAACACAGCCCCTCCCAAACACGGGAGGGGCTTTTTGATACCTACACGGAGGACACCATGCGGACATTGATCGAACACGTGATCGCCAGCATTGCCCCGCGTCCGCAGCCTGCGGTGATCCTCGTTCCCATTCGTATTTCGTCGTGCCGCGCCGGTCTTCGCCAGCGCTAGAGCGACTGCCACTCGCCACACTGTCGTGGCACCCACTCCATAGTACTGCAGCGAATGCAGCCCACACCGAGCACTGCCGCTCATTCACCTCACTGTTGAGTCTCTGTTAATCAGCCCGCGTCCAATGCTGGACACGCCCAGGCTTAATTTCTTGTACCCAAATTTAGGGATTAGGGGTTAGAAATTAGGGGTTAGATGCTCGTTTATAGACAGCGGGTGGATTCAAATAGTGTGCGATCAATGTTCATCCCTAATGCCTAATCCCTAACAGCTAATCCCTAACAACTACGGAGACTTTATGCGCTCGGATACGATCAAACGTGGCTTTGCCCGCGCCCCGCACCGCTCGCTGCTGCGGGCGACCGGCCAGATCAAAGATGATGCCGATTTTGCCAAGCCCTTCATCGCGATCTGCAACTCGTACATCGATATTATTCCCGGCCATGTCCACCTGCACGAGTTCGCCCAGGTCGTCAAGGCGGCGGTCCGCGAGGCCGGCGGGATCCCGTTTGAGTTCAACACGATCGGGGTCGATGATGGGATCGTGATGGGCCACGAGGGCATGCGCTACTCGCTGCCGTCACGCGAGCTGATCGCCGACTGTGTCGAGACCGTCGCCGCCGCCCACTGCTTCGATGCGATGATCTGTATCCCCAACTGCGACAAGATTGTGCCCGGCATGCTGATGGGCGCCGCCCGCGTCAATATCCCCACAGTCTTTATCTCCGGCGGGCCGATGCAGGCCGGCCGCGATGCCAGCGGGCAAAAAGTCGACCTGATCAGTGTGTTCGAGGGCGTCGGCCAACACGCCGCCGGACGGATCTCCGACGAGCGGCTGCTGGACCTGGAGCGCAACGGCTGCCCGACCTGCGGCTCGTGCTCGGGGATGTTCACCGCCAACTCGATGAACTGCCTGTGCGAGGCCCTCGGGATCGCCCTGCCCTACAACGGTTCGCTGCTGGCCACCGACCCGGCCCGCCACCAGCTGGCCCGCACCGCCGCCTTCAAGGTGATGGATCTGCTGGCCAGCAACACGAATTTCAGCGACATTGTTACCGCCGAGGCGATCGATAACGCGATGGCGCTGGATGTGGCGATGGGCGGCTCGACCAACACCGTGCTGCACGTGCTGGCGCTGGCCCAGGAGGCCGGGCTGGACTACCCGATCAGCCGCTTCAACGAGGTCGCCGCCCGCGTGCCGCATCTGGCCAAGGTCAGCCCGGCCTGGGACGGCGACCGCCAGTGGCATATGGAGGATGTCCATCGCGCCGGCGGGGTCCCGGCGATTTTGGCCGAGCTGGCCAAGAAGCCCGGCGCGCTGTTTCTGGACGCGCTGGCCGTCGGCGGCGGCACCATCGGCGGGCAGCTGGCCGGGATTGTCAACGAGAACCCCGAGTGCATCCGGCCGATCGAGACGCCCCACTCGCCCCAGGGCGGCCTGTGCGTGCTGTTCGGCAACCTGGCCCCCGAGGGTTCGGTGATCAAAATCGGCGCCGTCGACCAGCATCAGATGGTGTTTCGCGGCCCGGCGCGCTGCTTCGACAGCGAGGAGGCCGCCACCTACGCCGCCCACTCCGGCGGCATCCAGGCGGGCGATGTGGTGGTGGTGCGCTACGAGGGGCCGCGCGGCGGGCCGGGCATGCGCGAGATGCTGTCGCTGACCTCGCTGCTCAAGGGCATGCCCCTGGGCGAGCAGGTGGCGCTGCTGACCGACGGACGCTTCAGCGGCGGCACCCGCGGGCTGTGCATCGGCCATATCTCACCCGAGGCCGCCGAGGGTGGCGCGATTGGCCTGATTGAGGATGGCGATATCGTCGAGATCGATCTACAGGGGCGGAAGCTGGCGGTGGTGCTCACCGATGAAGAGCTGGCGCAGCGGCGCGCCCGCTGGCAATCCCCGCCGCTCAAGTATCAGCGCGGCTGGCTGGCCCGCTACACCAAGCTGGTGACCAACGCCAGCCAGGGCGCGGTCCTGCGCTAGGCTTCGACCGAACGACGTGTGACGTGAATAGCACACTCTATTGATATAGAGAGGTAGTAATGATGACGAACGTACGAACTGGCGCACAGATGATGTGTGAGGCACTGATCGCAGAAGGCGTGGACGTGATGTTTGGCTATCCCGGCGGGGCGATTATGCCGTTCTACCACGCGCTGCCGGAGTATCCGGGGCTGCGCCACATTCTGGTGCGCCACGAGCAGGCGGCGGGCCACGCGGCCGAGGGCTACGCCCGCACCAGCGGCAAGGTCGGCGTGTGTGTCGCCACCAGCGGCCCCGGCGCGACCAACCTGGTCACGGCGATCGCCGACGCGATGATGGACTCGGTGCCGATTGTGGCGATCACCGGCCAGGTGCCGACGACGATGATCGGCAAGGATGCCTTTCAGGAGACCGATATCACCGGCATCACCCAGCCGATCACCAAGCACAACTATCTGGTCACCGATATTCGCGACCTGCCACGGGTGTTCAAGGAGGCCTTTCACATCGCCCGCAGCGGCCGCCCCGGCCCGGTGCTGATCGATGTGGCCAAGGATGTGCAGAACGCTCGCGCGCCGTTCATCTACCCCGAGACTATCGACCTGCCCGGCTACAAGCCAACCATCGAGGGCAACCGGCGCCAGATCAAAGAGGCCGCCGTGCTGATCGCTCAGGCCAAAAAGCCGCTGGTGATGGCCGGACGCGGGGTGCTGATCGCCGAGGCCCACAATGAGCTGCGCGAGTTCGCCGAAAAAACCGGCATCCCGGTGATCACCACGCTGCTCGGCATCAGCGCCATCCCCGAGGATCACCCGCTGGCGCTGGGGATGCCGGGCATGCACGGCTGGGTCCACGTCAACCGGGCTATCCAGGAGTGCGACCTGCTGATCTCGATCGGCGCCCGCTTTGACGACCGGGTGACTGGCAAGATCGACACGTTCGCCCGCCACGCCAAGGTTATCCATATCGATGTCGACCCGGCTGAGATCAGCAAAAACATCTACGCCCACGTGCCGATTGTTGGCGACGCCAAGCGCGTGCTGAGCAGCCTGATCGATGCGGTGGCACCGCGGGACTGCAGCGAGTGGCTGGAGCACGTTCGCGAGGTGCAGGCCAGCCGCTCGCAGCGCCAGCTCGATCCGCAGAACGGCATGTTTATGCCCCACCACGTCTACGCCGAGTTCACCCGCATCTTGCAGGGCGAGTTCCGCGTGGTCACCGACGTCGGCCAGCACCAGATGTGGGCGGCCCAGCTGATCGACTATCTGAAGCCGCACACCCACATCACCTCGGGCGGGCTGGGCACGATGGGCTTTGCGCTGCCGGCCGCGCTGGGCGTGCAGGTCGCCTGCCCCG
The DNA here is from genome assembly GCA_013813565.1 of Herpetosiphonaceae bacterium. Lineage (GTDB taxonomy): Bacteria > Chloroflexota > Chloroflexia > Chloroflexales > Herpetosiphonaceae > JACCRK01. The sequence goes on along the minus strand of JACCRK010000139.1, from coordinate 658 downwards.
ACGAAGAGGTCTGGACGATCGCCGGCGACGGCGGCTGGCAGATGAATATCCAGGAGCTGGCCACGGTGATGCAGGAGGAGCTGCCGATCAAGATGTGCATTATCAACAATGGCTTCCTGGGGATGGTGCGGCAGTGGCAGGAGCTGTTTCACGACCGCCGCTACTCCTCGACCCCGATGTGGAGCCCGGATTTCGTCAAGGTGGCCGCCGCCTACGGTATTCCCGGCCTGCGCGTCACCCACCAGAGCGAGGTGGCCAACGCCATCAACACCGCCCGCGCCACCAAAGGCCTGTTCCTGATTGAGTTCTTGGTCGAGCGCGAGGTCAATGTGTACCCGATGGTCGCGCCGGGATCCAGCATCAGCGATATGTTCGAGGATCCCAGCGCGGAGCCAGCCAAAACGGCGGCCGAAACGCCCGCGGTGACCGTGACCAAGTAGCGTCGGTGACAATTGACTTTTTTGACTTACGAATGTTCGGGAGCAGATGTCACCAACCCCCCGCCAAGGCGGTGGGCGTGCACCTGACCCTCGGTCGGCGCATTGGCCCGTGGTGCTGGTTGGTCTCGGGAAACCAGCGGGCCTGTCTAGGCTGGGTGACACTGGCGGGTGGGTATCGCCAACAACCTTGATCCAGCACCGACCTCCACCGCATCCAC